>NZ_QPFW01000209.1:0-32127 GCF_008122455.1 Enterobacter sp. C6 | reverse complement strand
CCGGCGTCAGGCTGTAGTCCAGCCCGCTGGCCGAGGCGGTCACCAGCTCCACGGGTACTTCCCGGCTGGCCTGTGGATTCGCGGCGCGCAGGGTTGCCACGCGCTCAGCGACGGCTTTGTCCAGCTCCGGGTTGCTGCCCGCCAGGTTGCTGCCGCCGGATGCCATCGGATTATACGGGCTTTCGGCAGTGGCGGAAGGGCGTCCCTGGAAGTAGCGGGCATCCGTAAAGTTCTGACCAATCAGGCGAGAACCGCGGTTTTCACCGTTTTGCAGTATCAGCGAGCCGTTAGCCTGATCCTTAAACCACCACTGGCCCAGCGCGGTGGTCACCAGCGGGTACAGCCCGCCGGTAATGAGAGACAGCAGAATAAACAGAAGTATAGCGGGGCGTAACATGGTCATTTGATTCACCTTTTAAACCAGGCCGAACAGCGTCAACAGCAGGTCGATAACCTTGATACCGACGAAGGGCACCACCAGCCCGCCCAGGCCGTAAATCCACAGGTTACGGCGCAGCATGGCGGCCGCCGTGAGCGGCTTATAGCTCACGCCCTTCAGCGCCAGCGGGATCAGGAAGACAATAATCAGGGCGTTAAAGATGACTGCGCTCAGAATGGCCGAGGCCGGAGAGTGCAGGTGCATCACGTTCAGGGCGTTTAACTGCGGATAGGTCGCGGCAAACGCGGCCGGAATGATGGCGAAATACTTCGCCACGTCGTTGGCGATACTGAACGTGGTCAGCGACCCGCGCGTCATCAGCATCTGCTTGCCGATGTGTACCACTTCGATCAGCTTGGTCGGGTTAGAGTCGAGGTCGACCATATTGCCCGCCTCTTTTGCCGCCTGGGTACCGGAGTTCATTGCCACCGCCACGTCGGCCTGCGCCAGGGCAGGGGCATCGTTGGTCCCGTCACCCGTCATCGCCACCAGACGGCCTTCCGCCTGATACTGACGAATCAGTGCCAGCTTGGCTTCCGGGGTGGCTTCGGAAAGGAAATCATCCACGCCCGCTTCGGCGGCAATCGCCGCGGCGGTAAGACGGTTATCCCCGGTGATCATTACCGTTTTGATCCCCATCTTACGCAGCTGGGCAAAGCGCTCCTTGATGCCGCCTTTGACGATATCCTTCAGCGCAATTACCCCCAGCACATGGGCCCCTTCGGCCACCACCAGCGGCGTCGCCCCCTGACGGGCCACGCTTTCGACCAGGCTGTCCACTTCCGGCGGGAAGTGACCGTTGTTAGCCTCGATGTGGCGGCGGATGGCGTCAACCGAGCCTTTACGGATCATGCGATCCTGAATGTTAATGCCGCTCATGCGGGTTTGCGCCGTGAAGGGCACGAACGTGGCGTGCAGGCTCTGAACGTCGCGCTGGCGCAGGTTAAAGCGTTGCTTGGCGAGGATCACGATACTGCGGCCTTCCGGGGTTTCATCGGCAAGCGAAGAGAGCTGTGCGGCATCTGCCAGCGTTTTTTCATCCACGCCCGGGGCGGGTAAGAAATCTGACGCCTGACGGTTACCGAGGGTGATGGTCCCGGTTTTATCCAGCAGCAAGACGTCCACGTCACCGGCGGCTTCCACCGCACGCCCGCTGGTGGCGATAACGTTGGCACCGAGCATACGGCTCATGCCGGCCACGCCGATGGCCGACAGCAGGCCGCCAATGGTGGTTGGGATCAGACAAACCAGCAGCGCCACCAGTACCGTGACGGTGACCGCGGTACCGCCATAGGCAGAGAATGGCCACAGCGTCGCGGTTGCCAGCAGGAAGACAATGGTCAGGGCCACCAGCAGGATGGTCAGGGCAATTTCGTTTGGCGTTTTACGGCGCTGGGCGCCTTCCACCATGGCGATCATCCGGTCGAGGAAGGTTTCACCCGGGTTAACGCTGCACTGTATCACCAGCCAGTCGGAAAGAATGCGCGTCCCGCCCGTCACGGAGGCGAAATCGCCGCCGGACTCACGGATCACCGGCGCGGATTCGCCGGTGATGGCGCTTTCATCCACCGATGCTCCCCCTTCAATGACTTCGCCGTCGCAAGGGATGATGTCACCGGCTTCCACCAGCACCACATCGCCTTTACGCAGTTCATCCGCCGGAACGTGGTCCATCTGCGCGCCGTATTTCGGTTCACGTAGCTTGCGCGCGAAGGCGGTTTTTTTCACCCCTTTCAGGCTGTTGGCCTGGGCTTTACTCCGGCCTTCCGCCAGCGCTTCCGCAAAATTGGCGAACAGCACGGTAAACCACAGCCACAGGCTGATGGCGCCGGTAAACATCGCATTCCCCGGCATGTGGCCCGTTCCCATGGCAATCGCCAGGCCGGTGGTCAGGACGCTTCCCGCCCAGACAATAAACATCACCGGGTTGTGCCACTGCACGCGCGGGCTCAGCTTTTTCACCGCATCCATGAGCGCCTGACGAACTAATGACGGTTCGAACAGGGCCAGTTGTTTACGACTCATGACAATTTCTCCGCAAAATCAGCGTAAAGAGAGGTATTCCGCGACCGGGCCTAACGCGAGGGCGGGGATAAAGGTCAGGGCGCCGACCAGTAACACGGTGCCCGTCAGCAGGCCGATAAACAGCGCGCCGTGGGTCGGTAACGTCCCGGTGGTGGTCGGTTGGATTTTTTTGTTCACCAGCGATCCGGCAATCGCCATAACCGGCACAATGATCCCGAAGCGACCCACGAACATGCAGAACGCCAGCAGGCAGTTCCAGAACGGTGAGTTGGCGCTTAAGCCTGCAAAGGCGCTGCCGTTGTTGTTGGCGGCAGAGGAGACGGCATACAGCACTTCACTAAAACCGTGAATGCCAGGGTTAAAGATGCCGCTGCGTCCGGCCTCGGTCATCAGCGCCAGCGCGGTGCCGAGCAGCACAAGCGCCGGGGTGACCAGAATCGCCAGCGCGGTTAATTTCATCTCGCGAACGTCGATTTTTTTACCCAGATATTCCGGGGTGCGGCCAATCATCAGACCGGCAATAAACACCGCCAGCAGCACGAACAGCAGCATGCCGTAAAGACCAGAGCCTACGCCGCCAAACACCACCTCGCCAATCTGCATCAGCCACATCGGGATCATGCCACCCAGCGCCGTAAAGGAATCGTGCATGGCGTTGACGGCCCCGCACGAGGCAGCCGTGGTGACCACCGCATACAGGCTGCTGGCGAGAATGCCAAAGCGGCTCTCTTTACCTTCCATGTTGATTGCGCTGTCGGCACCCAGTGTCAGGAAGTGCGGATTACCCTGCCATTCGGCCCACATCACCAGCGCTACACAGACCACGAAGATAAGCGACATGGTCCAGAGCAGGGTGCGCCCCTGACGGCGATCGTTGACTACGTCGCCAAAGGCAAAGCAGAGCGCGGCGGGGATCAGGAAAATCGCCAGCATCTGCACAAAATTGGTCAGGGCGGTAGGGTTTTCAAACGGGTGCGAGGAGTTGGCGTTGAAGAAGCCCCCGCCGTTCGTTCCGAGCATTTTGATGGCTTCCTGCGACGCCACCGGCCCCATCGGCAGGAGCTGTTTTGCGCCTTCCAGCGAGGTATAAGGCGTGTAAGGCATCAGGTTTTGCAGGGTGCCCTGCTGAATAAAGAACAGCGCGATCAGCAGCGCAATCGGCAGCAGGATCCACAGCGTAATGCGCGTCAGGTCTACCCATGCGTTACCTAACGTACTCACTTTCTGACGTGCAAACGCACGCGTCAGCGCGAAGATCACCGCAATACCGCTGGCGGCAGAGAGGAAGTTCTGCACGGTTAATCCGACCATCTGGCTGAAGTAGCTGAGCGTGGTTTCACCGGAATAGGACTGCCAGTTGGTGTTGGTGACAAAACTGACTGCCGTGTTCAGCGCAAGATGCCACGACAGGCCCGGTAATTGTTGCGGATTCAGCGGCAGGATACCCTGCAACATCAGCATGGCAAAAAGCGCAATGAGTCCGACAATGTTCAGCAGCAGAATGGCGATCAGATAGTCACGCCAGTTCATCTCCCGATCGTCTACACCCAGTACGCGCCAGATCCCTTTTTCAACGCTTCCCGTGCCGGGCAGGGGAACGTTATTGATCAGCCGTGCCAGCCCCGAGCCCAGTGGCCTTGCCAGGACGAACAACACCACTAAGAAACTGGCAATAAGCAAAAACGCCTGAGCAGCCATCAGAATGCCTCCGCATTAATCAGGGCATAAACCAGATAACCCAATAACAGGAACACCAGCACGATGCCGGCAATAAGACCTGCACTCACAATCCACCTCCGGGTGACTTTTGTTGTTGTGCTAACGGTAGGATTTATGGCGCAAAGATTTCGCAAAAATGAGAAGGGCGGGTGTAAAAAAAGTATAAAAATGGCAAAGTCCACAATTTAACTATTGATAAGTAAATCGTTAACTTTTTTGTAACTTAATTACGGCGTGAATGTAAATTTTGGCTAAACGGACGAAAATAAGTGGTCGGATGAGTAGTAAAATTACAAGCAAAGCGATATTATTTTAGCCAGGTCACAGATTTTGAATTTTCCGGATGACGTTTCCGGCCAACTATAGGGGAGAAAAATATGGATCTTTATAAAGAGTTTCCGGCTCATATCGTGTTCATGCGCCGCGCTTTCGCCGTAGTGGCTGGCGTGCTGGCTCTGCCGGTGATGCTGTTCTGGAAAGATCGTGCACGTTTTTATAGCTATCTGCACCGCGTCTGGGCGAAAACCAGCGAGAAGCCGGTATGGATGGATCAGGCCGAGAAAGCGACCTGCGACTTCTACTAAGACTACACACAGCAATAAAAAAACCGCCAACAGCAATGTGGCGGTTTTTTTGTCCCTCCGGATTCGCGGTCCGTTGGGTGGTCTTCCAGCCCCTACCCGGGATTTTTATCATCCCCTCCTGTAAGCAGATGGCAATCCCTCGAAGCCTTTATAAAATCCTAATAAGTGATGAGCCGATCGGGTTTGTTGCTTTAACCACGATTTCGCAGGACAAGTAGCGTTAAGGCCGCCTCGGGCGGCCTTTTTTATTTCATCCCGTCTACACTTCATGGCAAAGTAGTTCAATGCATGCTTTTTCCTTTTACGGCATGCCCTTACGGACATAATGGATATTTGCCTGGAGTTTTATGCCCACCCATCTGGTTTGGTTTCGCGCGGATCTGCGCGTACATGACAACATCGCCCTCGCGGCAGCCTGCCGCGCCAAAGACGCTAACGTACTGGCTCTGTTTGTGGCTACGCCCGGGCAGTGGCGGCAGCACGATATGGCTCCCCGCCAGGCGGCCTTGCTGCGGGCGTATCTGACCGAACTGCAGCATTCGCTTGCCGGAAAAGGCATACCGCTGATTTATAAAGAGGTAAGTGATTTTGCCGCACAGCTGCAGACGGTGCAGGAGACCTGTAAGCAGCACAACGTTACGCATCTTTTTTACAACTATCAGTACGAATTCAACGAGCAGCAGCGCGACCGTCAGCTGGAGAAGATACTGGAAGATGTGGTCTGTGAAGGATTTGATGACAGCGTGATGCTGGCGCCGGGCAGCGTGATGACCGGCAACCGTGAGATGTATAAAGTTTTCACACCGTTTAAAAATGCCTTTATCAAACGTCTGAAAGAGGCGTTGCCGGAGTGCGTTGCTGCGCCTGCTGCGAGGGGCGGAGCCATAAAGGACCTGCCTGAACTGACGTTCGATTATCCTCAGCAGCCGTTTGATAAAGCGCTGTTCCCCGCTGATGAGAAAGCGGCCATCGCCCAACTGCGCCAGTTCTGCAAACAGGATGCGGCCAACTACGACGCGCGTCGGGATTTTCCCGCCATCGAGGGCACCAGCCGCCTGTCGGCCTGTCTGGCGCTGGGCGCGATCTCTCCTCGCCAGTGTTTACATCGTCTGCTGGCGGAGCAGCCGCAGGCGCTGGAGGGCGGCGCTGGGTCCGTCTGGTTGAATGAACTGATCTGGCGTGAGTTTTATCGCCATCTGATGACGTATCATCCCGATCTCTGTAAGCATCGTCCGTTCATTCCCTGGACCGACAACGTAAAATGGCAGCACGACGAGGCACTTTTACAGGCCTGGCAAAAAGGGCTGACGGGCTATCCGATAGTCGATGCCGCGATGCGTCAGCTCAATGAGACGGGGTGGATGCACAACCGCCTGCGAATGATTACCGCCAGCTTTCTGGTGAAGGATCTGCTTATCGACTGGCGTATCGGAGAGCGCTATTTTATCTCTCAGCTGATCGATGGCGATCTTGCCGCGAATAACGGCGGCTGGCAGTGGGCAGCCTCAACGGGCACCGATGCGGCTCCCTATTTCCGGATTTTTAATCCAACCACTCAGGGACAAAAATTTGATGAGGACGGCGAGTTTATCCGCCGCTGGGTCCCTGAACTTAAAGAGATACCGGCTAAAGCGATCCACGAACCGTGGGCATGGGCGGATAAACAGCGTGTAAAACTGAATTATCCCCGTCCGATTGTCGATCATAAACAGGCGCGTGTCGCCACGCTGGCTGCGTACGAAGCGGCCCGCAAAGCATAAGAGAGTGATGATGAAAAACAGCGAACTGGAACGCCTGATTAACGAAAAACTGAATAGTGCCTCCTTCAGCGATTACGGCCCGAACGGGCTCCAGGTCGAAGGACGTGAAACGGTGCAAAAAATTATCACCGGCGTCACGGCAAGCCAGGCGCTGCTGGACGAGGCGGTCCGTCAGAACGCTGATGCGGTGATTGTCCATCACGGTTACTTCTGGAAAAACGAATCGCCGATTATTCGCGGCATGAAGCGCAACCGCCTGAAAACGCTGCTGGCAAATGACATTAACTTGTACGGTTACCACCTGCCGCTGGATGCGCACCCGGAGCTCGGCAACAACGTCCAGCTGGCGCAGCTACTGGGCATTACCGTGATGGGCGAGATTGAGCCGCTGGTGCCGTGGGGCGAACTGGCGATGCCGGTTCCGGGGCTGGAGCTGGCCTCGTGGATTGAAGCGCGCCTGGGACGTCGTCCGCTATGGAGCGGTGATACCGGCCCGGATACGGTGAAGCGTGTGGCCTGGTGTACCGGTGGCGGGCAGGGCTTTATCGACAGCGCCGCGCGTTTTGGTGTCGATGCTTTTATCACCGGCGAGGTGTCCGAGCAGACTATTCATTCGGCGCGTGAGCAGGGGCTGCATTTTTACGCGGCAGGCCATCATGCCACCGAGCGCGGCGGCATTCGCGCCCTCAGCGAGTGGCTGACGGAAAACACCGATCTGGATGTGACCTTTATTGATATCCCTAACCCGGCCTGATGAGAGGTGCCTGAGTGCAGCGAGCGCGTTGTTATCTTCTGGGAGAAACGGCAGTGGTTCTGGAGCTCGAGCCGCCGGTGACCCTTGCCACGCAAAAGCGTATCTGGCGGCTAACCCAGCGTCTGGTCGATCTGCCGGAAGTGGTTGAAGCCATTCCGGGGATGAATAACATCACAGTGGTGCTGCGTAGCCCGCATACGCTGGCGCTGGATGCCATCGAACGTTTGCAGCGCTGGTGGGAAGAGAGTGAGGCGCTGGAGCCGGAATCGCGTGCCATCGAGATCCCGGTCGTGTATGGCGGCACGGGGGGACCGGATCTCGACGTGGTGGCAGACCACTGTGGTTTAACAGCAAAGCAGGTTGTTGAGCTGCACAGCTCGGTTGACTACGTGGTCTGGTTCCTGGGGTTTCAGCCCGGATTCCCGTATCTGGGGGGATTAGCCCCTCAGCTGCATACGCCACGTCGTGCCGAACCGCGCCTGAGCGTACCGGCGGGGACGGTGGCTATCGGCGGCGAGCAGACCGGCGTTTATCCGCTGACATCGCCCGGCGGCTGGCAGCTTATTGGGCATACCGCCACACCGTTATTTGACCCGGGGCTGGAGACGCCAATACTCCTGCGTCCCGGCGATACCCTTCGCTTTATCCCGCAGAAGGAGGGGGTATGTTAACGCTTATTCGCGCCGGGCTTTATACCTCCGTACAGGATGCGGGCCGCTTTGGTATGCGCCAGTCTGGCGTGAGCTATTGTGGCGCGCTGGACAGGCCTGCGCTGGAGATTGCTAACGTGCTGGTGGGCAACCCCGGCAATACGGCCGCGCTCGAAATTACGCTCGGCCAGTGCGTCATTGAGTTTAGTCAGGAGACCTGGTTTGCCTTAACCGGCGCCGGGTGTGACGCGACGCTGGATGGCAAAGCGGTGTGGACCGGCTGGCGGCTGCGGGCGAAAGCCGGACAGCGTCTAACCTTAAAGCGTCCTTTGCACGGTGTACGTAGCTATCTCGCGGTGGCGGGCGGCATCGACGTGCCTGAGGTGCTGGGCTCATCCAGTACCGATCAGAAAGCCGGGATCGGCGGTCATGAAGGACGTTTGCTGCGCGACGGCGACCGGCTGGCAATCAAGCCCTCGGCACGCCATTTCTCGACCGCGCAGGGCGTAAAACAGCTGCTGTGGGGAAACCAGATCCGCGCCTTACCGGGGCCGGAATATCATGAGTTTGACGAGGCTTCCAAAGAGTCCTTCTGGCGCTCACCGTGGAAGCTCAGTCCGCAGAGTAACCGCATGGGCTACCGTCTTCAGGGGCAGCCGCTGACCCGCACGACGGACCGGGAACTGCTCTCCCACGGTTTACTGCCTGGGGTTATTCAGGTTCCAGGCAACGGGCAACCGATCGTGTTAATGAACGACGCGCAGACGACCGGCGGTTACCCGCGAATTGCCTGCATCATTGAAGCCGATCGCTACCATCTGGCGCAAATTCCTCTCGGCCAGCCGATTCACTTCGTGCAGTGTTCACTGGAAGAGGCGCTGAAGGCGCGGCAGGATCAGCAGCGTTATCTCGAACAGCTGGCGTGGAGGCTTGATGGTAAAGATTGATTTGAATGCCGATCTGGGCGAGGGCAGCAGCGCCGATGCGGCGCTGATGACGCTTGTCACCTCAGTCAACATCGCCTGTGGCTTTCACGCGGGCGATGCGCAAACCATGCTGGAGAGCGTGCGTAATGCCATCAAAAACGGCGTCGCGATTGGCGCTCATCCGAGCTTCCCTGACCGGGAAAACTTTGGCCGCACGGCGATGGATCTGCCGCCGGATACGGTCTACGCTCAGGTGCTCTACCAGATCGGCGCGCTGGAGGCGATGGTACGCGCTGAGAAGGGCGTACTGCGCCACGTGAAGCCGCACGGCATGCTCTATAACCAGGCGGCGAAAGATCCGGCGCTGGCGGAGGTGATTGCCCGCGCGGTGCGGGACTGTAATCCGCAGCTGATTCTGGTAGGCCTTGCGGGTAGCGAGCTTATTCGTGCCGGACAGCGGCTGGGCCTGACCACCCGTCAGGAAGTGTTTGCCGACCGGGGATACCTGCCGGACGGCAGCCTGGTTCCACGTACACAGGCCGGGGCGCTGATTACCGACGAAGCTAAAGCGCTGGCGCAGACGCTGGAGATGGTGCGCGCCGGGCGGGTGACCGCCGTGGATGGCACACAGGCAAACGTTCAGGCTGATACGGTGTGTTTACACGGCGACGGCGAGCATGCGCTCCAGTTCGCGCGCCGCTTGCGGGCGGCGTTCTCTGAAGAGGGCATTCTGGTCAGCGCAGAATAATCATGAAAGGACAATAACATGCCAGAAGGTCCGGAGATCCGCCGCGCGGCGGATAGCCTGGAGGCGGCGATAAAGGGCAAACCGTTGACGCATGTCTGGTTTGCTTTTCCTCAGCTAAAACCGTTTGAATCACAGCTGGTGGGGCAGACGGTGACCCATATTGAAACGCGCGGCAAAGCGTTGCTCACGCACTTTTCCCATAACCTGACGTTATATAGCCATAACCAGCTTTACGGCGTCTGGCGCGTGGTGGAGGCGGAGGAGCAGCCGCAAACCACCCGCGTGCTGCGCGTCAGGCTGCAAACGGCGGATAAAGCGATCCTGCTTTACAGCGCGTCGGATATCGAAATGTTAACGCCGGAGCAGCTGCTGACGCACCCGTTTCTGCAGCGGGTCGGGCCGGACGTGCTGGACATGCGCCTGATGGCGAGCGATGTGAAGGCCCGGCTGTTATCACCTAAATTCCGTAACCGGCAGTTTTCCGGCCTGTTCCTTGACCAGGCGTTTTTGGCCGGGCTCGGCAACTACCTGCGGGTGGAGATCCTCTGGGAAGTCGGGCTGGCGCCGCAGCACAAAGCGTCTCAGCTGAATGATGAACAGCTGGAGGCGTTATCCCACGCGCTGCTGGATATTCCGCGGCTGTCGTACAACACGCGCGGCGTGGTGGATGAGAACAAGCATCACGGGGCGCTGTTCCGGTTCAAGGCGTTTCATCGGGAGGGGAAAATGTGCGAGCGATGCGGCGGGATTATCGACAAGATTATGCTCTCTTCGAGACCCTTTTACTGGTGCCCGCACTGCCAGAAATAAAAGCAAAACGGCAACGAAAGTTGCCGTTTTTAATGTTTTCTCCCTCTCCCTGTGGGAGAGGGCCGGGGTGAGGGCATCAGGCCGCACCCAACGTCTGTTAGCGCTTAATATCAGACTTAAAATCACGCTGCTCGTAGCCGGTATACAGCTGACGAGGACGGGCAATTTTCATGCCTTCGCTGTGCATTTCGTTCCAGTGCGCAATCCAGCCTACGGTACGGGCCATGGCGAAGATGACGGTGAACATGGAAGACGGAATGCCCATCGCTTTCAGAATAATGCCAGAGTAGAAATCGACGTTCGGGTAGAGTTTCTTCTCGATGAAGTACGGGTCGTTCAGCGCGATGTGTTCCAGCTCCATCGCCACTTCCAGCAGGTCATCTTTGGTACCCAGCTCTTTCAGCACTTCGTGGCAGGTCTCACGCATGACGGTGGCGCGCGGGTCGTAGTTTTTGTAAACACGGTGACCGAAGCCCATCAGGCGGAAGGAGTCATTCTTGTCTTTCGCACGACGCACGAACTCAGGAATGTGCTCAACGGTGCTGATCTCTTCCAGCATCTTCAGTGCCGCTTCGTTCGCGCCGCCGTGCGCCGGTCCCCACAGGGAGGCGATACCCGCAGCGATACAGGCGAATGGGTTCGCGCCTGAAGAGCCCGCGGTACGGACGGTAGAGGTAGAGGCGTTCTGTTCGTGGTCAGCGTGCAGGATCAGAATACGGTCCATCGCACGTTCCAGTACCGGGTTCACTTCGTACTCTTCGCACGGCGTGGAGAACATCATGCGCAGGAAGTTACCCGCGTAGGAGAGGTCGTTGCGCGGATACACAAACGGCTGGCCGATGGAGTATTTGTAGCACATCGCCGCCATGGTAGGCATTTTGGACAGCAGGCGGAACGCCGCGATATCACGGTGACGCGGGTTATTCACGTCAAGGGAGTCGTGGTAGAACGCCGCCAGCGCACCGGTAATCCCGCACATCACCGCCATAGGGTGAGAGTCACGACGGAACGCATGGAACAGACGGGTAATCTGCTCATGGATCATGGTGTGACGGGTCACGGTGGTTTTGAATTCATCGTACTGTGCCTGCGTCGGTTTTTCGCCGTTCAGCAGGATGTAGCACACTTCCAGATAGTTGGATTCGGTGGCTAACTGATCGATGGGGAAGCCGCGATGGAGCAGGATACCTTCGTCACCGTCAATGTAGGTGATTTTGGATTCGCAAGATGCGGTAGAGGTAAATCCAGGGTCAAAGGTGAACACACCTTTAGAACCCAGCGTACGGATATCAATAACATCCTGACCGAGCGTGCCTTTTAGCACATCCAGTTCAATAGCAGTGTCACCATTTAGGGTGAGCGTTGCCTTTGTATCAGCCATTTACGGTCTCCTTAGCGCCTTATGCTTAAGACTGCGCTTCACCGGATTTGCTTTCAGCTGTAAATCACCGTTACCAGATTGTTATTTGGCTTACCGCTCAGCTCACGAGGACAAACCAGGGTACAGAGCTATGGCGCCTTGCAGGTAAACGAATGAAATATCAGTGAAACAACAGCAAATCAGCGTTTTTGCAGTCCGAATTATTCAAACCTGTATATCACTAATAACTGTCCTGATAACTTCGGTCAATACCATCACACTGTTACATAACTATTTGTCAGGTGAAAGTGAGACCTCATAACTTTTGCGCATTATATGCCTTTTCTGATGACGTTTGTAACAATATTGTTTAACATTTGTCAAATCAGATGATTAAAAATTAAAAAGATGTTGTTATCGTGACCCTGATCACTGTTCCAGAGAAAACCCGACAAACTGTATGTAGGTTAATTGTAATGATTTTGTGAACGGCCTATACTGCCGCCAGGTCTCCGGAACACCCTGCAATCCCGAGCCACCCAGCGTTGTAACGTGTCGTTTTAGCATCTGGAAGCAATGTTTTGCATGACGCGCAGTTATAGAAAAGGAACGCTGCTTGACCCGCATCGCAGTCCGGAGGAAGGAAACAATAAGAACAGCATGTGGGCGTTATTCATGATAAGAAATGTGAAAAAACAAAGACCTGTCAATCTGGATCTCAAAACGATCCGGTTCCCTGTAACAGCAATAGCGTCCATCCTGCACCGTGTTTCTGGTGTGATTACGTTTGTGGCGGTCGGTATTTTGCTGTGGTTACTGGGCACCAGCCTCTCTTCCCCTGAAGGATTCCTCCAGGCTTCTGCCATCATGAACAGCTTCTTCGTGAAATTCATCATGTGGGGCATTCTGACCGCGCTGGCGTACCACGTCGTTGTGGGTGTTCGCCATATGCTGATGGACTTCGGCTACCTGGAAGAAACGTTCGAAGCCGGGAAACGCTCCGCTAACATTTCATTTGTGATTACAGTCGTGCTTTCACTTCTCGCAGGAGTTCTCGTATGGTAAGCAACGCCTCCGCATTAGGACGCAACGGCGTACATGACTTCATCCTGGTCCGTGCTACCGCCATCGTTCTCACCCTTTACATCATCTATATGATCGGTTTCTTCGCGACCAGCGGCACGCTGACGTGGGAAATCTGGAGTGGGTTCTTCGGATCCGCCTTCACCAAAGTGTTCACCCTGCTGGCTCTGTTCTCCATCCTTATTCATGCCTGGATTGGTATGTGGCAGGTGTTGACCGATTACGTTAAACCGCTGGCGATTCGCCTCCCGCTGCAGCTGGCCATTGTGGTTGCACTGGTGGTTTACGTTATTTATGGATTCGTTGTGGTGTGGGGTGTGTAATGAAACTGCCAGTCAGAGAATTTGATGCTGTTGTGATTGGTGCCGGTGGCGCAGGTATGCGTGCCGCACTGCAAATTTCCCAGAGCGGCCAGACCTGTGCGCTGCTCTCTAAAGTTTTCCCGACCCGTTCCCACACCGTGTCTGCGCAGGGCGGTATCACCGTTGCGCTGGGTAACTCCCATGAAGACAACTGGGAATGGCACATGTATGACACGGTAAAAGGTTCCGACTACATCGGCGACCAGGATGCCATCGAATATATGTGTAAAACCGGCCCGGAAGCGATTCTGGAGCTGGACCATATGGGTCTGCCGTTCTCCCGTCTGGAAAATGGCACTATCTATCAGCGTCCGTTTGGCGGCCAGTCGAAAAACTTCGGCGGCGAGCAGGCGGCACGTACCGCGGCGGCGGCTGACCGTACCGGTCACGCACTGCTGCACACCCTGTATCAGCAGAACCTGAAAAACCACACCACCATCTTCTCCGAGTGGTATGCGCTGGATCTGGTGAAAAACGCCGATGGCGCAATTGTTGGTTGTACCGCGCTGTGCATCGAAACCGGTGAAGTGGTTTACTTCAAAGCCCGCGCGACCGTGCTGGCGACCGGCGGCGCAGGCCGTATTTATCAGTCCACCACTAACGCCCACATTAACACCGGTGACGGTGTCGGTATGGCTATCCGCGCGGGCGTGCCGGTGCAGGATATGGAGATGTGGCAGTTCCACCCAACCGGTATCGCCGGTGCGGGCGTTCTGGTAACAGAAGGTTGCCGCGGTGAAGGTGGTTACCTGCTGAACAAACACGGCGAGCGCTTTATGGAGCGTTATGCCCCGAATGCGAAAGACCTGGCGGGTCGTGACGTGGTGGCGCGTTCCATCATGATCGAAATCCGTGAAGGCCGCGGCTGTGATGGCCCATGGGGTCCACACGCGAAGCTGAAACTCGACCATCTGGGTAAAGAAGTGCTGGAATCCCGTCTGCCGGGCATCCTGGAACTCTCCCGCACCTTTGCACACGTCGACCCGGTGAAAGAGCCGATTCCGGTTATCCCAACCTGCCACTACATGATGGGCGGTATTCCGACCAAAGTGACCGGTCAGGCGCTGACCGTGAACGAGCAGGGCGAAGACGTGGTTATTCCTGGCCTGTTCGCGGTAGGCGAAATTGCCTGCGTATCCGTACACGGCGCAAACCGTCTGGGCGGTAACTCCCTGCTGGACCTGGTAGTGTTTGGTCGCGCAGTGGGTCTGCATCTGCAGGAATCTATTGCCGAGCAGGGCGCGCTGCGTGACGCGACCGATGACGAAATTGATGCCTCTCTTGAGCGCCTCAACCGCTGGAACGGTAACCGTAACGGCGAAGATCCGGTGGAGATCCGTAAAGCGTTGCAGGAATGCATGCAGCACAACTTCTCGGTATTCCGTGAAGGCGATGCGATGGCCAAAGGCCTTGAGCAGCTGAAAGCTATCCGCGAGCGTCTCAAAAATGCCCGTCTGGACGACACCTCCAGCGAGTTCAACACCCAGCGCGTTGAGTGCCTGGAGCTGGATAACCTGATGGAAACCGCGTTCGCGACGGCGATGTCGGCAAACTTCCGTACCGAAAGCCGTGGCGCGCATAGCCGCTTCGACTTCCCGGAGCGTGATGACGAAAACTGGCTGTGCCATTCCCTGTATCTGCCAGAGTCGGAAACCATGACGCGTCGTAGCGTCAATATGGAACCGAAACTGCGTCCGGCGTTCCCGCCGAAGATTCGTACTTACTAATGCGGAGACAGGATAATGAAACTCGAATTCTCAGTTTATCGTTATAACCCGGATGTTGATGACGCTCCGCGCATGCAGGACTACACCCTGGAAGCGGAAGAAGGTCGTGACATGATGCTGCTGGATGCCTTAATCCAGCTGAAAGAAAAAGATCCAACGCTGTCGTTCCGCCGCTCCTGCCGTGAAGGGGTTTGTGGCTCTGACGGGGTGAACATGAACGGCAAAAATGGCCTGGCCTGCATCACGCCAATTTCAGCGTTGCAGCGTCCTGGTCAGAAAATTGTTATCCGTCCTCTGCCAGGCCTGCCGGTTGTGCGTGATTTGGTGGTAGACATGGGGCAATTCTATGCACAATATGAGAAGATTAAGCCTTACTTATTGAATAATGGGCAAAATCCACCCGCTCGCGAGCACTTACAGTCTCCTGAGCAGCGTGAAAAACTCGATGGGTTGTACGAGTGTATTCTCTGCGCATGCTGTTCAACGTCCTGCCCGTCGTTCTGGTGGAACCCGGACAAGTTTATCGGCCCGGCCGGTCTGCTGGCTGCCTATCGCTTCCTGATCGATAGCCGCGACACCGAAACCGACAGCCGTCTGGAAGGACTGAGTGACGCTTTCAGCGTATTCCGCTGCCATAGCATCATGAACTGCGTCAGTGTGTGTCCGAAGGGACTGAACCCGACGCGCGCCATCGGCCATATTAAGTCGATGCTGCTGCAGCGCAGTGCGTAAGTAGTGAGAGGGGAGCGCTGTTCCCCTCACCCTGACCCTCTCCCAAAGGGAGAGGGAACAGATTGCAGAAACCTTTAAAAACTGCCCTGTACTACCCTGAAGTCCAGACAGTTTCTAAAGGTTCCTTCGCGGGCCAAATGAAAAGAGCTCGCAGGTGAACCCCGGCACGTACACGTGGTGTGCGTGGTAGTTTCTACGGCGAAAGTAAGCATAAAAATGCTTAAGGGATCACGATGCAGAACGGCGCAATGAAAGCCTGGCTGGACTCTTCTTACCTCTCTGGTGCGAACCAGAGCTGGATAGAACAGCTCTATGAAGACTTCTTAACCGATCCTGACTCAGTGGACGCAAACTGGCGTTCCATGTTCCAGCAGTTGCCTGGCACAGGGGTCAAACCGGATCAATTCCATTCCAAAACACGTGATTATTTCCGTCGTCTGGCGAAGGATGCCTCACGTTACTCTTCTGCGATTTCCGACCCTGACACCAATGCGAAGCAGGTTAAAGTCCTGCAGCTTATCAACGCTTATCGCTTCCGCGGTCACCAGCATGCGAATCTCGATCCGCTGGGACTGTGGAAACAAGACCGTGTGGCCGATCTCGATCCGGCGTATCACGATCTGACCGAGGCCGATTTCCAGGAAAGCTTTAACGTAGGTTCCTTTGCCATCGGCAAAGACACGATGAAGCTGGGCGATCTGATTGACGCGCTCAAGCAAACCTACTGCGGCTCCATCGGCGCGGAATACATGCACATTACCTCTACTGAAGAGAAACGCTGGATCCAGCAGCGCATCGAATCCGTAGCGGGCCACGCGACCTTCTCGGCTGACGAGAAAAAACGCTTCCTGAACGAACTGACCGCAGCGGAAGGGCTTGAGCGCTATCTGGGCGCGAAATTCCCGGGCGCAAAACGCTTCTCGCTGGAAGGCGGCGACGCGCTGGTGCCGATGCTGAAAGAGCTGATTCGTCACGCAGGCAAGAGCGGTACCCGTGAAGTGGTACTGGGTATGGCGCACCGCGGTCGTCTGAACGTACTGGTCAACGTGCTGGGTAAAAAACCACAGGACCTGTTCGACGAATTCGCGGGCAAACATAAAGAACACCTCGGCACCGGCGACGTGAAGTACCACATGGGCTTCTCGTCTGATATCGAAACCGAAGGCGGTCTGGTTCACCTGGCGCTGGCGTTTAACCCGTCACACCTGGAAATCGTCAGCCCGGTGGTTATCGGTTCCGTACGTGCGCGACTGGATCGTCTGGACGAGCCAAGCAGCAATAAAGTGCTGCCAATCACCATCCACGGTGATGCGGCGGTAACAGGGCAGGGCGTGGTTCAGGAAACCCTGAACATGTCGAAAGCGCGTGGTTACGAAGTGGGCGGTACCGTTCGCATCGTGATCAACAACCAGGTGGGCTTCACCACCTCTAACCCGCTGGATGCGCGTTCTACCCCGTACTGCACCGACATCGGTAAGATGGTACAGGCGCCGATCTTCCACGTTAACGCGGATGACCCGGAAGCCGTTGCTTTCGTTACCCGTCTGGCGCTGGACTTCCGTAATACCTTTAAACGCGATGTGTTCATTGACCTCTTCTGCTACCGCCGTCACGGCCACAATGAAGCGGATGAGCCAAGTGCAACCCAGCCGCTGATGTACCAGAAAATCAAAAAACACCCAACCCCGCGCAAAATCTATGCTGACAAGCTGGAGAGCGACAAAGTGGCGACGCTGGAAGATGCGACCGAAATGGTCAACCTCTACCGCGACGCGCTGGATGCGGGTGAATGCGTGGTGAAAGAGCTGCGTCCGATGAACATGCACTCCTTTACCTGGTCCCCGTACCTCAACCACGAGTGGGATGAGAGCTACCCGAACAAGGTGGAGATGAAGCGCCTGCAGGAGCTGGCTAAACGCATCAGCACCGTACCGGACGCTATCGAGATGCAGTCTCGCGTGCAGAAAATCTACGCTGACCGTCAGTCCATGGCGGCAGGCGAAAAGCTGTTCGACTGGGGCGGCGCGGAAACGCTGGCTTACGCAACGCTGGTTGACGAAGGTATTCCTGTTCGTCTGTCCGGTGAAGATGCGGGCCGTGGGACCTTCTTCCACCGTCACGCGGTTGTTCACAACCAGTCCAACGGTTCAACCTACACCCCGCTGCAGCACGTGCACAACGGTCAGGGCCAGTTCAAGGTCTGGGACTCCGTGCTGTCTGAAGAAGCGGTACTGGCCTTCGAATATGGCTACGCCACCGCTGAACCACGCACCCTGACCATCTGGGAAGCGCAGTTCGGCGACTTCGCCAACGGTGCGCAGGTGGTGATCGACCAGTTCATCTCCTCCGGCGAGCAGAAGTGGGGCCGTATGTGTGGCCTGGTAATGCTGCTGCCGCACGGTTATGAAGGACAGGGTCCGGAGCACTCCTCCGCGCGTCTGGAACGTTATCTGCAGCTCTGCGCCGAGCAGAACATGCAGGTCTGCGTGCCGTCCACGCCGGCTCAGGTGTACCACATGCTGCGTCGTCAGGCGCTGCGCGGTATGCGCCGTCCGCTGGTGGTGATGTCGCCGAAATCCCTGCTGCGTCATCCGCTGGCGGTGTCCAGCCTGGAAGAACTGGCGAACGGTACCTTCCAGCCGGCCATTGGTGAAATTGACGAGCTGGATCCGCAGGGCGTGAAGCGCGTGGTGATGTGTTCTGGTAAGGTTTATTACGACCTGCTGGAACAGCGCCGCAAGAACGATCAGAAAGATGTCGCCATCGTGCGTATCGAACAGCTTTATCCGTTCCCGCATCAGGCGATGCAGGAAGTGCTGAAACAATATGCTCACGTACATGATTTTGTCTGGTGCCAGGAAGAGCCGCTCAACCAGGGCGCATGGTACTGCAGCCAGCATCATTTCCGTGAAGTGATTCCATTTGGGTCAGCCCTGCGTTATGCAGGTCGCCCGGCCTCCGCCTCTCCGGCGGTAGGGTATATGTCCGTTCACCAGAAGCAGCAACAAGATCTGGTCAATGACGCGCTGAACGTCGATTAATTAAAGGATACAAAATGAGTAGCGTAGATATTCTTGTTCCCGACCTGCCTGAATCCGTAGCAGATGCGACCGTCGCTACCTGGCACAAAAAACCAGGCGATGCCGTTAAGCGCGATGAAGTGCTGGTAGAAATCGAAACTGACAAAGTGGTACTGGAAGTACCGGCTTCGGCGGATGGCGTTCTGGACGCGGTGCTGGAAGATGAAGGTACCACCGTCACCTCTCGTCAGATCCTGGGTCGCCTGCGTGAAGGCAACAGCGCGGGCAAAGAGTCCAGCGCGAAGTCTGAAGAGAAAGCCTCTACGCCGGCTCAGCGCCAGCAGGCTTCTCTGGAAGAACAGTCTAACGACGCCCTCAGCCCGGCGATCCGTCGCCTGCTGGCTGAACACAGCCTTGACCCGGCAGCCATCAAAGGCACCGGTGTGGGCGGTCGTCTGACCCGCGAAGACATCGACAAACACCTGGCGAAAGCGCCTGCTCAGGCAGAAGCGAAAGCCCCTGCGGCAGCACCAGCAGCTCAGCCTGCTCTGGGCGCCCGCAGCGAAAAACGCGTGCCGATGACTCGCCTGCGTAAGCGCGTGGCCGAGCGTCTGCTGGAAGCGAAAAACTCCACCGCGATGCTGACCACCTTCAACGAAGTGAACATGAAGCCAATCATGGACCTGCGTAAGCAGTACGGTGACGCGTTTGAAAAACGTCACGGTATCCGTCTGGGCTTTATGTCCTTCTACGTGAAAGCGGTAGTTGAAGCGCTGAAACGCTACCCGGAAGTGAACGCGTCTATCGATGGCGATGACGTGGTTTACCACAACTATTTCGACGTCAGCATGGCGGTTTCTACCCCACGTGGCCTGGTAACGCCGGTTCTGCGTGATGTGGATACCCTGGGTATGGCTGACATCGAGAAAAACATTAAAGAGCTGGCTGTTAAAGGCCGCGACGGCAAGCTGACCGTAGACGATCTGACCGGCGGTAACTTCACCATTACCAACGGCGGCGTATTCGGCTCGCTGATGTCTACCCCGATCATTAACCCGCCGCAGAGCGCGATCCTGGGTATGCATGCCATTAAAGATCGCCCGATGGCGGTAGACGGTAAAGTTGAGATCCTGCCGATGATGTATCTGGCGCTCTCTTACGACCACCGCCTGATCGACGGCCGCGAGTCCGTGGGCTTCCTGGTAGCGATTAAAGAGCTGCTGGAAGATCCAACGCGTCTGCTGCTGGACGTCTAGTGACTATTTAGCATCACCTGCCCTGTAGGCCGGATAAGCGTAGCGCCATCCGGCACACAGACTGCGCCGGTCTACAGGTTTGAAGATAACGATTACCCTGAAGGATGGATAGAACACATGAACTTACATGAATATCAGGCCAAACAGCTGTTTGCCCGGTATGGCTTACCGGCTCCGGTGGGTTATGCCTGTACTACCCCGCGTGAAGCAGAAGAAGCTGCATCTAAAATCGGTTCCGGCCCGTGGGTAGTTAAGTGTCAGGTTCACGCTGGTGGCCGTGGTAAAGCGGGCGGTGTGAAGGTTGTTAAGAGTAAAGAAGAGATTCGTGCGTTTGCTGAACATTGGCTCGGCAAGCGTCTGGTGACCTACCAGACAGACGCGAACGGCCAGCCGGTTAATCAGATCCTGGTTGAAGCGGCGACCGACATCGCGAAAGAACTGTACCTGGGCGCGGTTGTTGACCGTAGCTCCCGTCGCGTGGTGTTCATGGCGTCTACCGAAGGCGGCGTGGAAATCGAAAAAGTGGCGGAAGAGACCCCGCACCTGATCCACAAAGTGGCTATCGATCCGCTGGCGGGCCCAATGCCTTACCAGGGTCGCGAGCTGGCGTTCAAACTGGGTCTGGAAGGTAAACTGGTTCAGCAGTTCACCAAGATCTTCATGGGTCTGGCAACCATCTTCCTGGAGCGCGATCTGGCGCTGATCGAGATTAACCCGCTGGTGATCACCACCCAGGGCGACCTGATCTGCCTCGACGGCAAGCTGGGCGCTGACGGTAACGCGCTGTTCCGCCAGCCGGATCTGCGCGAAATGCGCGATCAGTCTCAGGAAGATCCGCGTGAAGCGCAGGCTGCACAGTGGGAGCTGAACTACGTGGCGCTGGACGGCAACATCGGCTGCATGGTTAACGGTGCGGGCCTGGCGATGGGCACCATGGACATCGTTAAGCTGCACGGCGGTGAGCCAGCAAACTTCCTCGACGTGGGCGGTGGCGCAACCAAAGAGCGCGTAACCGAAGCGTTCAAAATCATTCTCTCCGACGACAACGTGAAGGCCGTTCTGGTTAACATCTTCGGCGGTATCGTCCGTTGCGACCTGATCGCCGACGGTATCATCGGTGCGGTAGAAGAAGTGGGTGTTAACGTTCCGGTTGTTGTACGTCTGGAAGGTAACAACGCTGAACTCGGCGCGAAAAAACTG
Source organism: Enterobacter sp. C6 (assembly GCF_008122455.1). Lineage (NCBI taxonomy): Bacteria > Pseudomonadati > Pseudomonadota > Gammaproteobacteria > Enterobacterales > Enterobacteriaceae > Enterobacter > Enterobacter sp. C6. Next base: position 10,972 of record NZ_QPFW01000209.1, on the reverse strand, counting down.
GCTGACAGCGGCCTGAATATTATTGCAGCGAAAAGTCTGACGGATGCAGCTCAGCAGGTTGTTGCCGCAGTGGAGGGGAAATAATGTCAGTTTTAATTAATAAAGATACCAAGGTTATCTGCCAGGGCTTCACCGGTAGCCAGGGGACTTTCCACTCCGAACAGGCGATTGCCTACGGTACGCAGATGGTTGGCGGCGTAACGCCAGGTAAAGGCGGCACCACCCACCTGGGCCTGCCGGTGTTCAACACCGTGCGTGAAGCCGTAGAGGCGACGGGCGCAACCGCGACCGTGATCTACGTTCCGGCGCCGTTCTGCAAAGACTCCATTCTGGAAGCGATCGACGCAGGCATCAAGCTGATCATCACTATCACAGAAGGCATCCCGACGCTGGATATGCTGACCGTGAAGGTGAAGCTGGATGAAGCAGGCGTGCGTATGATCGGCCCGAACTGCCCAGGCGTTATCACCCCAGGCGAATGCAAAATCGGCATCATGCCGGGCCACATTCACAAGCCGGGCAAAGTGGGCATCGTGTCCCGTTCCGGTACCCTGACCTATGAAGCCGTTAAGCAAACCACCGACTACGGCTTCGGCCAGTCCACCTGCGTGGGCATCGGCGGTGACCCGATCCCGGGCTCTAACTTCATCGACATCCTGAAGCTGTTCCAGGAAGATCCACAGACCGAAGCGATCGTGATGATCGGTGAGATCGGTGGTAGCGCGGAAGAAGAAGCGGCTGCTTACATCAAAGAACACGTGACCAAGCCAGTTGTGGGTTACATCGCGGGTGTGACTGCGCCGAAAGGCAAGCGTATGGGTCACGCAGGCGCGATCATCGCCGGTGGTAAGGGTACGGCTGATGAGAAATTCGCAGCGCTGGAAGCCGCAGGCGTGAAAACCGTTCGCAGCCTGGCGGATATCGGCGAAGCACTGAAATCCATCATTAAGTAAGTCCTCTCTGCTCCCCGAAAGGGGGGCGTTGCAGTATAAAAATGTCCGTTTCGACATGGTTGGCCGCTGTAAAGCGGCCTTTTTTATTGCCTGCCGGGCGTCATGCAATAGTCACAAACAGGTGTTAATTAGAGAGGATGTAAAAGTAAAATAATTGTTATTTATTTGCCTTAAAGAGAGCAGATGGAAAAAAACGAAAAACCCACTAAAATTTATGTCCTGAATAAATCGGCATTCAGACTACTAAGTTAATAAAAATCACTTCTGTTTATATTCACCCGTCGATTCGATAACCTTAATTGTATTTTATATACATATCTTTAACATGGTCTTTACTATGTTCACCGCATCAAAACACAATTAACATAACAGATTGTTTTTGATTTAAATCAATGTTTAATGTTTGGAAAAACACACCAAAAGGCGCTAAATTGTCCGCGATCAAAATGGCCGAAAAGTGGTAATTTTGCTATAAATTGATCACCGTCGAAAAACGTAAATGTGATTCAATAAAAACCTGTTTATTGTAAGGGTTTTGCAGCGTATTATATTTGCGGGATCAATTTGAGTTTTTTATTAACGTATTTGTAACCTCACGTCATCGTTTTTATCCTCCTTCAGGGTAATAACGACGACAAGGATGCGAATAATTTGTATTGGGGCATGCGTGTGGATCTCTCTCTGACGGGGTTCACTCTCGGAGTCTTCATGCGATGAGCAAGGAGTCATGATGTTAGATATAGTCGAACTGTCGCGCTTACAGTTTGCCTTGACCGCGATGTACCACTTCCTGTTTGTGCCACTGACGCTCGGTATGGCGTTCCTGCTGGCCATCATGGAAACGGTATACGTTCTCTCCGGCAAACAGATTTATAAAGATATGACCAAGTTCTGGGGCAAGTTGTTTGGTATCAACTTCGCACTGGGCGTGGCAACCGGTCTGACTATGGAGTTCCAGTTCGGGACTAACTGGTCTTACTATTCCCACTATGTAGGGGATATCTTCGGTGCGCCGCTGGCCATTGAAGGTCTGATGGCATTCTTCCTCGAATCCACCTTTGTAGGTCTGTTCTTCTTCGGTTGGGACCGTCTGGGTAAAGTCCAGCATATGGCGGTGACCTGGCTGGTGGCATTAGGTTCGAACCTGTCCGCGCTGTGGATCCTGGTGGCGAACGGCTGGATGCAGAACCCGATCGCGTCTGATTTCAACTTCGAAACCATGCGTATGGAGATGGTCAGCTTTGCCGAGCTGGTCCTGAACCCGGTTGCGCAGGTTAAATTCGTTCACACCGTCGCTTCTGGCTATGTGTGCGGCGCAATGTTTATCCTGGGTATCAGTTCTTACTACATGCTGCGCGGTCGTGACTTCGCGTTTGCTAAGCGCTCCTTTGCTATCGCGGCAAGCTTCGGTATGGCTGCAATCCTCTCTGTTATCGTTCTGGGGGATGAATCCGGTTACGAAATGGGTGACGTGCAGAAAACCAAACTGGCCGCTATCGAAGCCGAATGGGAAACCCAACCGGCGCCTGCGGCCTTTACGCTGTTCGGTATTCCGGATCAGGACGCGCAGCAAAACCACTTCGCGATTCAGATCCCTTACGCGCTGGGTATCATCGCCACCCGTTCTGTTGATAAGCAGGTGACGGGGCTGAAAGAGCTGATGGTTCAGCACGAAGAGCGTATCCGTAACGGTATGAAAGCCTACTCGCTGCTGGAACAGCTGCGTGCCGGTTCTACCGACCAGGCCGTTCGCGACCAGTTCAATAACGTGAAGAAAGATCTGGGTTACGGTCTGCTGCTGAAGCGCTATACCCCGAACGTGTCTGATGCGACAGAAGCACAGATCCAGATGGCAACCAAAGACTCGATTCCACGCGTTGCGCCACTGTACTTCGCATTCCGTATCATGGTGGGCTGCGGCATCATCATGCTGCTGATCATTGCGGCGTCCTTCTGGTCCGTGATTCGCAACCGTATCGGCGAGAAAAAATGGCTGCTGCGCACTGCGCTGTACGGTATTCCACTGCCGTGGATCGCAATTGAATCAGGCTGGTTTGTGGCGGAGTATGGTCGTCAGCCATGGGCGATCGGTGAGGTGCTGCCAACGGCGGTAGCGAACTCGTCCCTGACCGCAGGTGACCTGATCTTCTCCATGCTGCTGATTTGTGGTCTGTACACCCTGTTCCTGGTGGCTGAACTGTTCCTGATGTTCAAGTTCGCGCGCCTTGGCCCAAGCAGCCTGAAAACCGGTCGCTATCACTACGAGCAGTCCACTGCGACTACTCAGCCGGCACGCTAAGACAGGAGTCATCAAATGATCGATTATGAAGTATTGCGTTTTATCTGGTGGCTGCTGGTTGGCGTTCTGCTGATCGGTTTCGCCGTCACGGATGGTTTCGACATGGGGGTGGGGATGCTCACCCGTTTCCTCGGTCGTAATGACACCGAGCGTCGAATCATGATCAACTCCATCGCCCCACACTGGGACGGTAACCAGGTGTGGCTGATCACCGCAGGCGGCGCGCTGTTCGCCGCCTGGCCGATGGTCTATGCGGCTGCGTTCTCCGGTTTCTATGTGGCGATGATTCTGGTGCTGGCCTCTTTATTCTTCCGTCCGGTCGGTTTCGACTACCGTTCCAAGATTGAAGATACCCGCTGGCGCAACATGTGGGACTGGGGCATCTTCATCGGTAGCTTCGTTCCACCGCTGGTCATCGGCGTGGCGTTCGGTAACCTGCTGCAGGGCGTGCCGTTCCACCTGGACGAGTACATGCGTCTCTACTACACCGGTAACTTCTTCCAGCTGCTGAATCCGTTTGGTCTGCTGGCCGGCGTAGTGAGCGTGGCGATGATCATCACTCAGGGCGCAACCTACCTGCAGATGCGTACGGTTGGTGAACTGCACCTGCGTTCTCGCGCGACGGCTCAGGTCGCTGCGCTGGTCACGCTGGTCTGCTTCGCACTGGCTGGTGTGTGGGTGGTGTACGGCATTGATGGCTACGTGGTGACGTCTGCGATTAACCATACTGCGCCGTCTAATCCGCTGACCAAAGAAGTGGCGCGTCAGGCAGGTGCATGGCTGGTGAACTTTAACAATACCCCTGCGCTGTGGGCTATTCCGGCTCTGGGCGTATTGCTGCCGCTGCTGACCGTGTTGACGTCCCGTCTGGAGAAAGGCGCTCTGGCGTTCGTGTTCTCATCACTGACCCTGGCGTGCATCATCCTGACATCGGGTATTGCGATGTTCCCATTCGTCATGCCATCCAGCACCATGCTGAATGCTAGCCTGACCATGTGGGATGCAACGTCCAGCCATATGACGCTGAACCTGATGACATATGTTGCTTGCGTATTCGTTCCGATTGTTCTGGCCTACACCATCTGGTGTTACTGGAAAATGTTCGGTCGCATCACGAAAGAACATATCGAAAGCAACACCCACTCTATGTACTAAGTAAGGAGCTGAATATGTGGTATTTCGCATGGATTTTAGGGACGCTTCTTGCCTGTGCATTTGGTGTCATCACTGCCCTGGCGCTTGAGCACGTAGAAGCGACCAAAGCGGGTGAAGAAAAACACTGATGAATATTATCGCGAAACTTTACGCGGTAATGGACAAGCGCCCGTTACGGGCGCTTTCTTTAGTGATGGCATTACTGCTGGCAGGTTGTATCTTCTGGGACCCTTCGCGCTTTGCAGCGAAAACCAGCGAGCTTGAAATCTGGCACGGCTTCCTCATTATGTGGGCGGTGTGTGCAGGTGTGATCCACGGCGTGGGCTTTCGTCCGAAAGCCGTTCACTGGCAGGGAATTTTTTGCCCGCTGATTGCCGATCTGGTGCTTCTCGCCGGTTTGATTTTCTTCTTCTTCTGAATAAGAAATGTCCGTTAACGTTATGGGCTTACCCGAGCCCATAAAAATTTACTCTCCGTTTACTTTCCCCCATTCCCAACCCTCTTTCCCGCGCGTATAGTAGCGAAGTTTAAAAGCATTAACTTTTGTTGCATTACCGGGATGTAAAGTGAATACAACGCTGTTTCGATGGCCGGTTCGTGTCTATTACGAAGATACCGATGCCGGTGGTGTGGTTTACCACGCCAGCTACGTTGCTTTTTATGAACGGGCACGCACAGAGATGCTGCGCCATCATCACTTTAGTCAACAGGTACTGTTGGCTGAGCGAGTTGCCTTCGTGGTTCGCAAGATGACGCTTGAGTATTTTGCGCCTGCCAGACTCGACGATATGCTCGAAGTCCAAACTGAAATTACATCAATGCGCGGGACCTCACTGGTTTTCACGCAGCGGATAGTCAACGCAGAGAATACCGTACTGAACTCAGCTGAAGTACTGATTGTTTGTGTTGATCCAACCATAATGAAGCCTCGTGCGCTTCCTAAGTCTATTGTCGCGGAGTTTAAGCAGTGACTGACATGAATATCCTTGATTTGTTCCTGAAGGCAAGCCTTCTGGTTAAACTTATCATGTTGATTTTGATTGGTTTTTCAATCGCATCCTGGGCCATCATCATCCAGAGAACGCGTATCCTCAATGCCGCTGGCCGTGAAGCTGAAGCGTTTGAAGATAAGTTCTGGTCGGGTATTGAGCTTTCTCGTCTGTATCAGGAAAGCCAGGGACGCCGTGAAAACCTTACAGGCTCCGAGCAAATTTTTTATAGCGGTTTCAAAGAGTTTGCCCGTCTGCATCGTGCAAACAATCATGCGCCGGAAGCGGTGGTGGAAGGTGCCTCGCGTGCGATGCGCATCTCTATGAACCGCGAGCTGGAAAACCTTGAAACGCATATTCCTTTCCTCGGCACTGTCGGTTCCATCAGCCCGTATATCGGCCTGTTTGGTACCGTGTGGGGGATCATGCACGCCTTTATCGCGCTGGGCGCGGTGAAGCAGGCGACGTTGCAGATGGTTGCACCGGGTATCGCTGAAGCACTGATTGCGACCGCTATCGGTCTGTTTGCGGCAATTCCGGCGGTTATGGCATACAACCGTCTGAACCAGCGTGTGAACAAACTGGAACTGAACTACGACAACTTTATGGAAGAGTTCACTGCGATTCTGCACCGTCAGGCGTTTACCAGCACCGAGAGCAACAAGGGGTAAACCATGGCCAGATCGCGTGGACGAGGTCGTCGCGAGCTCAAGTCCGAAATCAATATCGTTCCACTGCTGGACGTCCTGTTGGTACTGCTGCTGATCTTCATGGCGACAGCGCCAATCATTACCCAGAGCGTGGAAGTGGATCTGCCGGATGCGACAGAATCACAGGCGGTGAGCACCAATGACGATCCTCCGGTTATCATTGAGGTTTCCGGCGTAGGGCAATACAGCGTCGTGGTAGAGAAAGATCGTATGGATCAGCTGCCGCCTGAGCAGGTGATTGCTGAAGCGCAGCGTCGCCTGGAGTCAAATCCGAAAACGGTCTTCTTAATCGGTGGCGCGAAAGACGTACCCTACGATGAAATTATTAAAGCGCTGAACTTGCTACATAGTGCGGGTGTTAAGTCAGTTGGCTTAATGACCCAACCTATTTGATCATCCGCGTAGTTTTTGGGAACCGATAGTGTCAAAGGCAACCGAACAGAACGACAAGCTTAAGCGAGCGATAATCGTCTCCGCAGTGCTGCACGTTATTCTCTTTGCAGCGCTGATCTGGAGTTCGTTCGACGAGCATATTGATGCATCAGCCGGCGGCGGTGGAGGCTCTTCCATTGACGCCGTGATGGTGGATCCCGGTGCGGTAGTACAGAACTATAATCGCGAACAACAGCAGAAGGCGAGTGCCAAACGGGCTGAAGAGCAGCGTGAAAAACAGTCGCAACAGCAGGCGGAAGAGCTGCGTGAAAAGCAGGCCGCAGAGCAGGAACGTCTGAAGCAGCTTGAGAAAGAACGTTTGCAGGCGCAGGAAGCCGCAAAAGAGCAGGCGGAACAGCAGAAACAAGCCGAAGAGGCCGCGAAGAAAGCACAGGAACAGCAAAAGCAGGCGGAAGAGGCGGCAGCAAAAGCCGCAGCGGACGCGAAAGCACAGGCTGATGCCCAGGCAAAATTAGCGGCAGAAGCGGCGAAGAAAGCCGCTGCTGATGCTCAGAAGAAAGCTGAAGCAGAAGCCGCGAAGAAAGCTGCTGCAGATGCTCAGAAGAAAGCTGAAGCGGAAGCCGCGAAGAAAGCCGCTGCTGATGCTCAGAAGAAAGCCGAAGCGGAAGCCGCGAAGAAAGCCGCTGCTGATGCTCAGAAGAAAGCTGAAGCGGAAGCCGCGAAGAAAGCCGCTCAGGACGCAGAGAAGAAAGCTGCTGCCGAGGCCGCTAAGAAAGCGGCTGCTGCTGAGAAAGCGGCAGCAGAAAAAGCAGCTGCCGCGGAAAAAGCCGCTGCTGATAAAAAAGCTGCAGCTGAGAAGGCCGCTGCCGATAAGAAAGCCGCTGCTGAAAAAGCGGCTGCTAAAAAAGCTGCCGCCGCTGAAAAAGCTGCTGCTGCCGCAGGGGTTGACGATCTGCTGGGCGATTTGAGTTCCGGTAAGAATGCACCGAAAACGGGCGGTGGGGCGAAAGGAAACAACGCAGCGCCGACCGGAAGTGGTAACACTAAGAGTAACGGTGCGACCGGGGCTGAAATCAACGGTTATGCCGCGCAGATTAAATCCGCTATTGAAAGCCGATTCTATGATGCGTCTTCCTATACCGGTAAAACGTGTACGTTGCGTATAAAACTGGCTCCGGACGGCATGCTGCTGGATATCAAGTCGGAAGGTGGCGACCCGGCTTTATGTACTGCGGCCCTGGCTGCAGCGCGTCAGGCGAAGATGCCGAAACCGCCGTCTCAGGCAGTTTACGAAGTCTTCAAAAATGCGCCGCTGGACTTCAAACCTTAAGTTACATTTTCCCCGTGCAAACGGGGAAAAATAGACCAGGTTTAGTCACAGGGTTCGGGTAGTTTTGTCTATTTGAGTTTGTTAACATTCTGCTAAATTATCGTGGGTAAGGTTACCCGGATAAGGGAGATATGATGAAGCAGGCATTACGTGTAGCATTTGGTTTTTTAATGCTGTGGGCAGCAGTACTGCACGCAGAAGTACGTATCGAGATCACCCAGGGGGTGGACTCGGCACGCCCAATCGGTGTTGTTCCGTTCCAGTGGGCCGGTCCTGGCGCTGCACCTGAAGATGCCGGTGGCATCGTGGCGGCTGACCTTCGTAACAGCGGTAAATTCAACCCGTTAGATCGTTCTCGTCTGCCTCAGCAGCCGGGTAGCGCGCAGGAAGTACAGCCTGCAGCATGGTCTGCGCTGGGTATTGATGCCGTGGTTGTGGGTCAGGTTACGCCTAACCCGGACGGCTCTTACAACGTGGCCTGGCAGCTGGTGGATACCGGCGGTGCACCGGGTACCGTTCTGGCTCAGAACTCTTACAAGGTCACTAAGCAGTACCTGCGCTACGCGGCTCACGCTGCCAGCGATGCGGTATTCGAAAAACTGACCGGTATTAAAGGTGCGTTCCGTACCCGTATTGCTTATGTGGTGCAGACCAACGGTGGTCAGTTCCCGTATGAGCTGCGCGTATCTGACTACGACGGCTACAACCAGTTCCTGGTGAAACGTTCTTCACAGCCGCTGATGTCTCCGGCCTGGTCTCCGGACGGTTCTAAACTGGCGTATGTCACCTTCGAAAGTGGCCGTTCAGCACTGGTTATCCAGACGCTGGCAAACGGTGCTGTTCGTCAGGTAGCATCTTTCCCACGTCACAACGGTGCGCCTTCGTTCTCTCCGGACGGTTCTAAACTGGCGTTTGCGCTGTCAAAAACCGGTAGCCTGAACCTGTACGTGATGGACATTGGCTCTGGCCAGATCCGTCAGGTGACCGACGGTCGCAGCAACAACACCGAACCTTCATGGTTCCCGGACAGTCAAAACCTGGCGTTTACCTCTGACCAGGCTGGCCGTCCACAAATCTACAAAGTCAACATCAACGGCGGTGCTCCGCAGCGTATTACCTGGGAAGGTTCGCAGAACCAGAACTCAGACGTGAGCAGCGACGGTAAATTTATGGTAATGGTGAGCTCCAACGGTGGGCAGCAGCACATTGCCAAACAAGATCTGGTAGCGGGTGGCGTTCAAGTTCTGTCGTCAACGTTCCTGGATGAAACGCCAAGTCTGGCACCTAACGGCACGATGGTAATCTACAGCTCTTCTCAGGGGATGGGATCTGTGCTGAATCTGGTTTCTACAGATGGGCGTTTCAAAGCGCGTATTCCGGCAACTGATGGACAGGTAAAATCTCCTGCCTGGTCGCCGTATCTGTAAATAATAATTAATTGATTACTAAAGGAATCATAGAAATGCAACTGAACAAAGTGCTGAAGGGGCTGATGATCGCTCTGCCTGTAATGGCAATCGCAGCGTGTTCTTCTAACAAGAACGCAAGCAATGACCAGAGCGGCGAAGGCATGATGGGTGCCGGCACCGGTATGGACGCGAACGGCAATGGCAACATGTCTTCTGAAGAGCAAGCGCGTCTTCAGATGCAGCAGCTGCAGCAGAACAACATCGTTTACTTCGATCTGGATAAATACGACATCCGTTCTGACTTCGCTGCGATGCTGGATGCGCACGCTAACTTCCTGCGTAGCAACCCATCTTACAAAGTCACCGTAGAAGGTCACGCGGACGAACGTGGTACTCCAGAGTACAACATCTCCCTGGGTGAACGTCGTGCTAACGCTGTTAAAATGTACCTGCAGGGTAAAGGCGTTTCTGCTGACCAGATCTCCATCGTTTCTTACGGTAAAGAAAAACCTGCAGTACTGGGTCACGACGAAGCGGCTTACTCCAAAAACCGTCGTGCCGTACTGGTTTACTAAGAGAATTGCATGAGCAGTAACTTCAGACATCATCTGTTGAGTCTGTCGTTACTGGTTGGAATAGCGGCCCCCTGGGCCGCTTTTGCTCAGGCACCAATCAGTAGTGTCGGCTCAGGCTCGGTAGAAGACCGGGTCACTCAACTCGAGCGTATTTCTAACGCTCACAGCCAGCTTTTAACCCAACTCCAGCAACAGCTCTCCGATAACCAGAATGATATTGACGCTCTCCGCGGTCAGATTCAGGAAAGCCAGTATCAGCTTAACCAGGTTGTGGAACGTCAGAAGCAGATTTTGCTGCAGATGGATAGCCTGAGCAGTGGTAGTGCAGCACAAGCACAGCCAGCCGCGGGCGATCAGAGCGGTGCAGCGACATCAGCTCCGGCTGCGGATGCTTCTGCTTCAACAGGTGCGCCTGTACAGAGCGGTGACGCGAATACGGACTACAACGCGGCCATTGCCCTGGTGCAGGATCAATCTCGTCAGGATGACGCGCTTGCTGCGTTTCAGAACTTTGTTAAGAAATACCCTGATTCCACTTATCAGCCAAATGCGAATTACTGGCTCGGTCAGCTGAATTACAACAAGGGTAAAAAGGACGATGCGGCGTTTTATTTTGCCTCCGTGGTAAAAAACTACCCGAAATCGCCAAAAGCGCCTGATGCGATGTACAAAGTGGGCGTCATCATGCAGGACAAAGGCGACACTGCGAAAGCCAAAGCGGTTTATCAGCAGGTGGTCTCTAAATTCCCGGGTACCGAAGGTGCTAAGCAGGCGCAAAAACGTCTGAATTCGATGGGATGATTATCGCATGACCAGAAATCGCGTTATTTCTGGTCGTGCAGCATGATTCGTAAGCAGTTAAGTGATCTTCATCGAAATTTTTGTTGCGCTGAATTCTTAAATCAGTAATATATGCCGCCGTTGCCACGGGATATCAAACAACGTGAAAACAGCGTAAAAGTGGGTCGTTAGCTCAGTTGGTAGAGCAGTTGACTTTTAATCAATTGGTCGCAGGTTCGAATCCTGCACGACCCACCACTTAACGCATACCGGCAGTACAGAGTGGGTGATTAGCTCAGTTGGTAGAGCATCTCCTTTACACGGAGGGGGTCGGCGGTTCGAGCCCGTCATCACCCACCACTCGGGTCGTTAGCTCAGT
>NZ_QPFW01000208.1:0-31801 GCF_008122455.1 Enterobacter sp. C6 | reverse complement strand
TCAAACAGCGGAAGCTGGTCCGCGGCAACCGCCAGCACGTAGCGCTCCTGGGATTCGTTACACCAGATTTCCAGCGGGCTCATGCCCGGCTCATCGCTCAGGATATCGCGCAGGTTGAAACGACCACCGCGGCCGCCGTCGCTCACCAGCTCCGGCATGGCGTTAGACAGACCGCCCGCGCCCACGTCGTGGATGAAGAGGATCGGGTTAGCGTCGCCCAACTGCCAGCAGCGGTCGATCACTTCCTGGCAGCGACGCTCCATCTCAGGGTTGTCACGCTGCACGGAGGCGAAATCGAGATCCGCGTCAGACTGGCCGGAGGCCATAGAAGAGGCCGCTCCGCCGCCCAGACCGATGTTCATCGCCGGGCCGCCGAGCACGATCAGCTTCGCGCCGACGACGATCTCGCCTTTCTGCACGTGATCGGCACGGATGTTGCCGATCCCGCCCGCCAGCATGATCGGTTTGTGGTAGCCGCGCAGCTCTTCGCCGTTGTGGCTGTCCACTTTCTCTTCATAGGTACGGAAGTAACCGTTCAGCGCCGGACGACCAAATTCGTTGTTAAACGCCGCGCCGCCCAGCGGGCCTTCGGTCATGATATCCAGCGCGGTCACAATGCGCTCTGGCTTGCCGAAATCTTCTTCCCACGGCTGTTCAAAGCCCGGGATACGCAGGTTGGAAACGGAGAAACCGACCAGACCCGCTTTTGGTTTTGCACCACGACCGGTCGCCCCTTCGTCACGGATTTCACCGCCGGAGCCGGTCGCCGCACCCGGCCACGGGGAGATCGCGGTCGGGTGGTTGTGGGTTTCCACTTTCATCAGGATATGCGCGGGCTCCTGATGGAAGTCATAGCGCCCTGCTTCGCGATCGGCGAAGAAGCGGCCCACCTCGGAACCTTCCATCACCGCGGCGTTGTCTTTATAGGCAGACAGCACGTGGTCAGGGGTTTGCTCCATGGTGTTTTTGATCATTTTGAACAGCGACTTTGGCTGCTGTTCGCCGTCAATAATCCAGTCGGCATTGAAAATCTTGTGGCGGCAGTGCTCAGAGTTAGCCTGCGCGAACATATAGAGCTCGATGTCGTTCGGGTTACGGTTGAGCTTAACGAACGCATCCTGCAGGTAGTCGATTTCGTCTTCTGCCAGCGCCAGGCCGAGACGCAGGTTGGCGTCAATCAGCGCCTGACGGCCCTGCCCCAGCAGGTCTACGCTCTGTACCGGCGCAGGCTGATGGTGAGAGAAAAGCTTCTGCGCGTCATCGAGAGAGGCAAATACGCTCTCCATCATGCGGTCGTGCAGTTCAGCCGCAACCGCCTGCCACTGTGCTTCGCTCAGGGTAGAGGCTTCCACGTAGTACGCCACGCCGCGTTCCAGACGGTTAATCTGGCTCAGGCCACAGTTGTGGGCGATGTCGGTGGCTTTGGAAGACCAGGGGGAGATGGTGCCCGGACGAGGCGTCGCAAGGATCAGTTTGCCGGTTGGCGTATGGCTGCTCAGGCTTGGGCCATACTTGAGCAGGCGTTCCAGCTGTACGCGCTCCTCTGCATTCAGGGGGGCATTCAGGTCAGCAAAATGGACATACTCAGCGTAAATATTGCTTACCGGAAGGTCGGCCGCCTGAAAACGTGCCAGCAGTTTAGTGATACGGAAGGCAGACAGTGCAGGCGAACCACGCAGAATTTCCATCATAAGTCTCTCGTCTTCGAAGCGCCGGGGCGCTTACAGTGTGCGCAAGGGGGGAAAACGGGCGTCATTATAGAGAATCCTGAGCGCCGACGAAACCGTTTGCGTCGAAATAAAATTTGCACAGAGATTTAACAATAGATGTGACCAGTCTCTCTAATTGGTTGCCAAGTGGCGCAAGTTTACGCAAAATGCCGCTCATTCAATGGCAAACCTTATGATTAACATGGCTACAGCAGACTGAGGCAACCGGCGTCGCAGAGAATTAACTAATTGAAAAAATTAAAGATTAATTATCTGCTCATCGGCATTGTAACGTTGCTGCTGGCAGTGGCCCTCTGGCCTTCCATCCCCTGGTTCGGCAAAGCCGAAAACCGTATCGCCGCCATTCAGGAGCGGGGGGAATTGCGCGTCAGTACCCTCAACTCTCCGCTGATTTACAGCGACATCAACGGTAAAATCATTGGTCTGGATTACGAGCTGGCACAACAGTTCGCCGATTATCTTGGCGTGAAGCTTAAAATCACCGTCCGCCAGAATATCAACCAGCTGTTTGACGACCTCGATAACGACGATGCCGATATGCTTGCCGCCGGGCTGGTGTATAACAGCGAGCGCAGCAAAAACTACCAGCCAGGCCCGACCTACTACTCCGTTTCGCAGCAGCTGGTTTACCGCGTCGGGGGCCTGCGCCCGCGTTCGCTGGCCTCGATTGACGATCGGCAGTTGACGATTGCGCCTGGCCACGTGGTGATTGACGATCTGCGTGAGCTCAAGGAGAAGAAATATCCCGACCTGAGCTGGACGGTGGATCCGAAACTCGGCACGACGGAGCTGCTGGAGCAGGTAAAAGACCAGAAAGTGCCCTACACCATCGCCGATTCGGTCGCGATCAGCCTGTTCCAGCGGGTGCATCCTGAAATCGCCGTGGCGCTGGACGTCACCGACGAGCAGCCTGTGACCTGGTTTAGCCAGCTTGATGACGATCAGACCTTCTCTGCCGCGATGCTTGATTTCTTCAACACCATCAATGAAGACGGTACCCTGGCGCGTCTGGAGGAGAAGTACCTCGGTCACGGTGACGACTTTGACTACGTTGACACCCGCAGCTTCCTGCGCGCGGTAGACAGCGTCCTGCCAGATCTGCAGCCGCTGTTCGAAAAATACGCCCAGGAGATTGACTGGAAACTGCTGGCGGCTATTTCGTATCAGGAATCCCACTGGGATACCCAGGCCACGTCGCCCACGGGCGTACGTGGTTTGATGATGTTAACCAAAAATACTGCGCTGAGCCTGGGCGTCAATGACCGTACCGATGCCGAACAGAGCATCAGCGGCGGCGCGCGCTACCTGCAGGATATGATGGCCAAAGTCCCGGAAACGGTGCCGGAAGAGGAGCGGATCTGGTTTGCGCTGGCGGCCTACAATATGGGCTATGCGCATATGCTGGATGCGCGGGCGCTGACGGCCAAAACGAAAGGTAACCCGGACAGCTGGTCAGACGTTAAGCAGCGCCTGCCGCTGCTGAGCCAGAAGCCATGGTATAACAAGCTGACGTACGGCTACGCGCGCGGACATGAAGCCTACGCCTACGTGGAAAATATCCGTAAATATCAAATTAGCCTGGTCGGGTATCTGCTGGAGAAAGGGAAAGAGGCAACGGAGGCCAAACAGCTGGCTCAAAGTTACCCGGTCGTGGCGCTGGACGAGCTTAATCGTCCGACAGCTTCAATTCTGCCTTTTGCTGCTTTTTCTGCTGACGGCGCATTCGAAAGAAATCGCTTAATAGCCCCGAACACTCTGGTGCAAGCACCCCGCCGATAGTCTTCACCTGGTGGTTCATCCCCGGGTGACCCAGCACGTCCATCAGCGAACCGGCCGCACCGGTTTTTTCATCCCGCGCACCGAAGACCAGAGTCCCGATCCGGCTGTGTACCATCGCGCCGGAGCACATCACGCACGGCTCCAGCGTCACATACAGCGTAGTATCAAGCAGGCGATAGTTTTGCAGCACCAGACCGCCCTGGCGAAGCGCCATGATTTCGGCATGTGCAGTAGGATCGTGGCGGCCAATCGGACGGTTCCACCCTTCACCAATCACCTGGTTATTGTGGACCAGCACGGCGCCTACGGGTACTTCGCCCTCGTCCCAGGCACGCTGAGCCAGCGTCAGCGCATGGCGCATCCAGTATTCATGGTCGAGTTCAGGGTTGGACAACGGTTGATACTCCAGTCGAAAAGCGGGCGGCATTATACACGCCCATTATGGATAAGACTATTCGAGTTGCTGGAGTTCACCTGATGGCGTGACGCGCCAGCGATGCTGGCAAAAATAGAGCAGCGGGTTGTCCTGTTTACTGTCGCTGTAGCCGCTGTACAGGCGCAGCGGCGTACCGATGCGTTTCTCCAGCTGGACCACTTTTTCATGCCCCAGGCAGCGCAGGGTCAGCACCCAACCGCCGTAACCGCGGGCAATTTGCGTGGCAATAAGATTCACGCGCGGAAGCCAGGGGGTATCAAAATAGACCTGCTCCACCAGCGTCTGCGGAGAGCCGGTAATCAGCCAGATGTCGGCATCGTTCGCGTCGAGGTAGCCGGTCAGGCGCGCCTGCACCATCGGAAAGGCGGCAACGTGGCCGCGAAACCAGTGCGCAAAATCCTTTTCGAGCTGTTTGAGGCGCGCTTCGCTGTGCCCAAAGGTACATCCCCACAGCAGCAGACTCATCGGCCATCGCGCCGCACGGCCTTTCACCAGCAGCGCGATACCGATAACCGGTAAGAGCGGTAGCACGAGCAGCGCATTCAAAGGCTGACGCCGCAGCAGGTAACGCATAAACGTACCAAACATATCCTGCTGATGCAGCGTTCCATCCAGGTCGAAAAAGACAACGCGACGCGCGTGATTTGCCAAACCTTACTCCTCTGGGTCGTTGAAACCTAACAGCCAGGTAAACAGGAACCCGGCGATCACCGCTACTAAATAGCCTAACAGATAGAGCATCACTTTTCCGGTCACGATGGTTAATGCCAGCGGTAAACCGGAAAGCCCAAAGGTGATAACGGTAGCGACCTTCCAGTAGCTAATAAGCGCCCCGCCCACCGCGCCGCCCAGACAGGCGGCGAGGAACGGTTTACCCAACGGCAGGGTAACGCCGAAAATCAGCGGCTCGCCAATACCGAGCAGACCGACCGGGAGCGCGCCTTTAATCATTTTTTTCAGACGCGCGTTGCGGGTTTTCATCAGTACGGCAATCGCCGCGCCCACCTGCCCCACGCCCGCCATCGACAGGATAGGCAGCAGCGCGTTATAGCCGTGCGACTGCACCAGCTCGACGTGGATCGGCACCAGCCCCTGATGCAGACCGGTCAGCACCAGCGGCAGGAAGGTACCCGACAGCACCGCCCCCACTAACAGGCCGCCGCGATCAATCGCCAGAGACGCACCGTGGGCGATGGCTTCAGAGATCCAACCGCCTAACGGCTGGAGAGCCACAATCGCTACGCTACCGGTAATTAACGTGGTCAGCAGCGGGTTGAGGATCAGCTCGATCGAGCCAGGCAGGATCGCGCGAAGCCTTTTCTCGATCCAGCACATCAGGATGACCACCAGCAGCACGGCGATCACCCCGCCGCGCCCGGGCTGGAGCGCCTCGCCAAACAGCGTTATCTGCGCCAGCTGCGGGCTGGACAAGATGCCCGCCATTACCCCGCCCATGGCCAGCGACCCGCCAAACACCTTCGCGGTATTCACCCCGACCAGAATGTTCATGATGGCGAAAACAGCGCTGCCGAAGATCCCGAGAATCCCCAGCAGGTTCGGATACTGCGTGGCGAAATCCCCCACAATATCCGGTCGCTTGAGGATATTGATGATCCCGGTGATCAGGCCTGAGGCAATAAACGCCGGGATCAGCGGAATGAAGACGTTTGCCAGCTGACGCAGCGCATCGCTCATGGGGGCTTTGTATTTAGCCTTTGCCTGCGCTTTGGTGCGCTCCGCATCGTCCATCGACGCGCTCGCGCTAACGCCCATCAGCGCGCGCATGGCATCGACAACCTGCGCCGCTTTCCCCGGCCCGACGATCAGCTGATGCTGCTGCCCCTGCTTCACGTAGCCGCTGACGCCGGAGAGTTGCTTCAGGCGCGGCACGTCAAGCTGGTCGTCGTTATGCACCTCGACGCGCACGCGCGTCATGCAGTTTTCGAGACGCTGAATATTTTGTTCCCCACCGATCCCCTGCAGGATATCGCTGGCGAGCGCTGCTGTTTTGTCCATACACGCCTCTGTTAGTTTTCTAATGCCGCCCGTAAGAAGCCGTTATGCGCATCGAGTTTGGCTCTGGCGCTTGCCGCATCCAGCCCGCTTAAGATCATCAGAATGGCAGGCTTAACATCGTGATCGGTCTGCTTGAGTACCGCTTCTGCCTCTTCACGTCCTGCGCCCGTCGCCTCCATCACCATGCGGCAGGCTCTGTCCACCAGCTTGACGTTGGTGGCCTGCATATCCACCATCAGGTTCTGATACACCTTCCCAAACTTCACCATCGCGCCGGTGGAGATCATATTGAGCACCAGCTTTTGCGCGGTCCCGGATTTCAGGCGCGTGGAGCCGGTGAGCGCTTCCGGCCCAACCACCGGAGAGATAGCGATAGCGGCCACCTGTGCAATCGGTGAGCCTGGGTTACAGGAGATGGCGACCGTCGTGCAGCCGGTCTGGTTAGCGTATTCCAGCCCGCCAATCACGTACGGCGTGCGCCCGGATGCCGCCAGCCCGACCACCAGATCCTTTGCCGTCAGATTCAGCGCCTTCAGGTCATCCTCGCCCAGCTGTTTGTTATCTTCCGCCCCTTCAACGGCTTTCAGCAGCGCACCGGGTCCACCGGCAATCAGCCCAACCACCAGACCATGCGGCACCCCAAAGGTTGGCGGGCATTCTGACGCGTCCAGGACCCCAAGACGCCCGCTGGTGCCCGCGCCCATGTAAATAATGCGTCCACCGGCCTTGAGGGATTTCGCCGCCGCATCGACCGCTTTCGCCACCTCGGGTAATGTCTCTTTCACAGCCTGCGCGACCAGCGTATCCTGTTGATTAAAGCGGTGAACCAGCTCCAGGGTGGAGAGCGCATCCAGATCCATGGTTTGCGGGTTACGCGTTTCAGAAACAAGTGAGCCAAGATTCATTTTTGTACCTCAAGAATTTTTAATTCATAATAATCACACTATAATGGAATATAAAATTCATTCAGGCGAGCAAAATCCGTATTTGCGCAGATAATCACATTTTCGCCAGGAGACCGTATGAACTGTTTAATTCGCATTCGCCAGCGCTACGCAGGCTTTGCCCAAAGCGACAAGAAGCTGGCGGATTTTCTGCTTTCTCAACCCGATCGCGCACGCCATCTCAGCTCGCAGCAGCTGGCGAGTGAGGCCGGCGTGAGCCAGTCCAGCGTAGTGAAATTTGCGCAGAAGATTGGCTTTAAAGGGTTCCCCGCCCTCAAGCTGGCGATCAGTGAAGCGCTGGTCAGTAACCCTAACCCGCAGTCCATGCCGGTGCATAATCAGATTCGCGGCGATGACCCGATGCGGCTGGTCGGCGAAAAGCTGATCAAAGAGAACGTGGCGGCCATGCATGCGACGCTGGATGTGAATACGGAAGAGAAGCTGCTGGAGAGCGTGGCGATGCTGCGCGGCGCGCGGCGGATCATTCTGACCGGCATCGGCGCGTCCGGGCTTGTGGCGCGTAACTTTGGCTGGAAGCTGACAAAAATTGGGCTTAACGCCATCGTCGAGCAGGATATGCACGCCCTGCTGGCGACCGTACAGGCGATGGATCCTGACGATCTGCTGCTGGCGATCTCCTATTCCGGCGAGCGCCGCGAGATCAACATGGCCACCGATGAAGCGCTGCGCGTCGGCGGTAAAATTCTGGCGATCACCGGTTTTACGCCGAATGCCCTGCAGCAGCGGGCCACGCGCTGTTTATATACCATTGCCGAGGAGCAGGCCACGCGCAGCGCGGCTATCTCGTCCACCAGCGCACAAATGATGCTGACGGACCTGCTGTTTATGGCGCTGGTGCAGCAGGATCTGGAGCGTGCGCCAGAACGTATTCGCCACAGCGAAGAACTGGTAAAGAAACTGGTTTGACGCGTATAATGCCCGCCCAGTTTGTGTTGTTTCTGAGAATTTCCTGATGGCGCTGTTAATTACCAAAAAATGCATTAATTGCGATATGTGCGAGCCCGAATGCCCAAACCAGGCGATTTCGATGGGCGACAGCATTTATGAGATTAACAGCGACCGCTGCACGGAATGCATCGGCCACTATGAAACGCCGACCTGTCAAAAAGTGTGCCCGATCCCGAATACCATCCTGAAGGATCCGGCACACGTCGAGAGCGAAGAGCAGCTGTGGGATAAGTTTGTCCTGATGCATCACGCGGACAAACTTTAACTTTCGATAATCACCGTTGCGCTGGCATAGTGGCGCTCATCGGCGATCGTCACGTGCACGTGATTCACGCCCAGCTTCTCGGCCAGCTTTTGCGCCTCGCCCCATAAGCGCAGGCTTGGCTTACCCAGCTCATCGTTAAACACTTCAAACTGGTTGAACGCCAGACCGTTACGAATGCCGGTTCCGAAGGCTTTAGCGGCCGCCTCTTTTACCGCAAAGCGCTTTGCCAGAAAGCGCACCGGCTGCTGATGCGCTTCCCAGATGGCCCATTCGTTATCGCTCAGCACGCGTCTCGCCAGGCGATCGCCGCTGCGGGCGATCACCGCTTCTATGCGGGCTATTTCAACGATATCGGTGCCTAAGCCCAGAATGGCCATTACTGACGCGCTTCCTGCATCAGGCGTTTCATTTCTGAAACCGCCTCTTTCAGGCCGCTCATCACCGCGCGGCCAATGATGGCGTGGCCGATGTTCAGCTCGTGCATTTCAGGCAGGGCGGCAATGGCCTTCACGTTGTGGTAGGTCAGGCCGTGACCGGCGTTAACCTTCAGCCCCAGGCTCGCCGCGTAGGTGGCCGCTTTAGCAATACGCTCCAGCTCTTTGGCCTGCTCGGCATCATTTTTGGCATCGGCATAGCAGCCGGTGTGGATTTCGATATACGGCGCGCCCACGTCGGCTGCCGCTTTAATCTGGGTGAAATCGGCGTCAATAAACAGAGAAACCAGGATACCGGCATCCGCCAGGCGCTTGCAGGCATCGCGCATTTTGTCGAGCTGACCGGCCACATCCAGCCCGCCTTCGGTGGTGACTTCCTGGCGTTTTTCCGGCACCAGGCAGCAGAAATGCGGTTGGGTCTCGCAGGCGATGTTTAGCATCTCTTCGGTGACCGCCATCTCCAGATTCATACGGGTGTCCAGCGTCTGACGCAGAATGCGCACGTCGCGGTCAGTAATGTGGCGACGGTCTTCACGCAGGTGAACGGTAATGCCGTCGGCGCCAGCCTGTTCAGCGATGAACGCCGCCTGAACCGGATCGGGATACGCCGTGCCGCGCGCATTACGCAGCGTGGCGATGTGATCGATATTGACGCCTAACAGTAATTCAGCCATGACAATCCTCGGTTTTCTTTTCGATTCTGTGGTCTAACGTTTCGGTACAAACTGCCTGAATAATTCGCGGCTCTTTAAGGGCTTGCCGCCAAGATACGGCTTGAGGGCAATCCGGGTAAAGCGTTTTGCTGCGCGCAAGGTATCCTGATCGGGAAATTCGCGCTCATACAGCGCCCGGAGCTGGCGCCCGGTAAAGGTGCTGTTGTCTATCACGATACTGGCAATGAAGCCCTTTTCTTCGCGGTAGCGGTAGGTCATGGTGTCTTCCACTTCGTCACCGCTGCCCGCACAGTGCAAAAAATCGACCCCGTACCCAAGATGGCCCAGCAGCGCCAGTTCAAAACGACGCAAGGCGGGTTCGGGCGTGCCGGTTGCGCCAGCCAGCGACTGGATACAGTGCAGATAATCGAAGAAAAGTTCAGAGAAGCGAGTCTCATGCTCAAGAACCCGTGAGATGAGTTCGTTGATATACAGGCCGCTGTAGAGCGTGATACCAGAAAGAGGAAGCGCCAGGGAGACGGCTTCGGCGCTGCGCAGGGTTTTGACTTCCCCTCGCCCGCCAAAGCGAACCAGCAGCGGCGTGAAAGGCTGTAGGGCACCTTTCAGATTAGAACGTTTGGAACGTGCGCCTTTCGCAACCAGGCGCACGCGACCCGACTCTTCCGTGAAGACGTCCAGCATCAGGCTGGTTTCGCTCCAGGGGCGACTATGCAGGACGAAAGCGCGCTGCCATCCATCCATATGCTCGTCGTCTTAAGTTACTGGTCTTCGCCGTAACCGAGGCTGCGCAGAGCACGCTCATCATCGGCCCAGCCAGATTTCACTTTCACCCACAGTTCGAGGTGAACCGGCGCTTCAAACATCTCCTGCATGTCCTTACGGGCTTCAATGCCGATGGTTTTGATTTTGGCCCCTTTGTTGCCGATCACCATCTTCTTCTGCCCTTCGCGCTCAACAAGGATCAGGCCGTTGATGTCGTAGCCACCGCGCTCGTTGGTCTGGAAACGCTCGATCTCCACCGTCACAGAGTACGGCAGTTCAGCGCCCAGGAAACGCATCAGCTTTTCACGGATGATTTCAGACGCCATAAAGCGCTGAGAGCGATCGGTGATGTAGTCTTCCGGGAAGTGATGAATCGCTTCCGGCAGATGCTTACGCACGATGCCCGCGATGGTGTCCACGTTCAGCCCCGTCTCCGCAGACAGCGGGACGATATCAAGGAAGTTCATCTGGCTACCGAGCCACTGCAGATGCGGCAGCAGGTCGGCCTTTTCCTGCACGTTATCAACTTTGTTGACCGCGAGGATGACCGGCGTTTTGCCGTCACGCAGCTTGTTCAGCACCATTTCGTCGTCCGGCGTCCAGCGGGTGCCTTCCACAACGAAAATCACCAGCTCTACATCGCCAATCGAACTGCTCGCCGCCTTGTTCATCAGGCGGTTAATGGCGCGCTTCTCTTCCATGTGCAGGCCCGGGGTATCGACGTAGATCGCCTGATACGCGCCTTCAGTATGGATGCCGACGATACGGTGACGCGTGGTCTGCGCCTTACGCGAGGTGATAGAAATCTTCTGCCCAAGCAGATTATTCAGCAGGGTGGATTTGCCGACGTTCGGGCGCCCGACGATGGCAATAAATCCGCAATAGGTCTTTTCTTCGCTCATTCCAGCTCCAGCATTTTTAACGCCTGTTCGGCGGCAGCCTGTTCAGCCTTACGACGGCTTGAACCTGTGCCCACCACCGGTTCACTCAGGCCACTGACCTGGCAATGGATGGTAAATTCCTGATCGTGCGCTTCGCCACGAACCTGCACCACCAGATAAGATGGCAGCGGCAGATGACGACCCTGCAAATATTCCTGCAGACGCGTTTTCGGATCTTTTTGTTTATCGCCTGGGCTGATTTCGTCCAGACGGGTCTGATACCAGTTCAGGATCAGCTTTTCTACGGTCTGGATATCGCTGTCCAGGAACACACCACCAATTAATGCTTCGACCGTATCGGCAAGAATAGATTCACGACGGAAGCCGCCGCTTTTCAGTTCACCCGGTCCAAGACGCAGACATTCGCCCAGTTCAAATTCGCGCGCGATTTCCGCAAGGGTATTACCCCGAACCAGCGTGGCACGCATGCGGCTCATATCACCTTCATCCACACGCGGGAAACGATGATAAAGCGCATTCGCAATCACGAAACTTAAAATAGAGTCGCCTAAAAACTCGAGACGCTCATTATGTTTGCTGCTGGCACTGCGGTGGGTTAATGCCTGTTGCAACAACTCCTGATGATGAAAAGTGTAGCCCAGCTTCCGTTGAAGCCGATTAATTACGATGGGGTTCATGCGATACCAATAAATGAATGCGTCAAAAATGCAGCACACGAAACCGACCTGAGAAAACCAACGCGGTTTCGTGTGCCGTGGCACCCTTGCAGGGCCAACCTTAAACTTCGGGGGAATATTCTATACACAACGACAGGGGATGTCGTTAGTTCGAAGAGATTTATCGGTGAAATAATTCGTGTAGCCGCTTTAATTAGCGGCTACACGTTCATTTAGTGAGAATTAATGGATTCCGCCGATACGGCTCAGGCGAACACCGGTCGGCCATTCGCCTTCCTGTTTCTCAAAACTCATCCAGATGGCGGTGGCTTTACCGACCAGATTCGCTTCCGGCACAAAGCCCCAGTAACGGCTGTCCGCAGAGTTATCGCGGTTGTCACCCATCATGAAGTAATGTCCTGGCGGTACAATCCAGCTCGCCAGCTGCTGACCCGGCTGGCGATAGTACATACCCAGCTGATCCTGCGCGATTGGCACGGTGAGGATCCGGTGCGTCACATCGCCCAGCGTCTCTTTGCGCTCAACCAGACGGATGCCGTCCTCTTTGGTTTCACCTTTCGGTACCTGGAAGAATCCGCTGGTCGCTTCGCCGCCGTTACGACGGGCGAAGGTCTGCACAAAATCACTTGGCTCAACGTTTGAGTAGGTGATTGGCAGCGCGTTTTCACATGCGGTACCGGAGCTGCAGCCCGGCTGAACGGTGACTTCTTTCGCAATCGGATCGTAAGTCACTTTATCACCCGGCAGACCTACTGCGCGCTTGATGTAGTCCAGGCGCGGATCTTCCGGATATTTGAACACCACGATGTCGCCACGTTTCGGATGACCGGTTTCGATCAGCGTTTTCTGGTAGATCGGGTCTTTAATGCCGTAGGCAAACTTCTCTACCAGAATAAAATCACCAATCAGCAGCGTTGGCATCATTGAACCTGATGGGATCTGGAACGGCTCGTAAATAAACGAACGTACCACCAGCACAATCGCCAGCACCGGAAATACCGAGGCACCCGTTTCCAGCCAGCCCGGTTTCGGGCCGACTTTCTTCAGGGTTTTCGCGTCAATCCCATCGCCAGTGGCTGCCTGTGCGGCAGCCTGACGTTCACGACGTTTTGGGGCGAAGATAAACTTATCCAGACACCACAGCAGACCTGTCACCAGGGTAGCAATGACCAGGATCAGGGCAAACATGTTCGCCATGCCAACTCCTTAGGGTTATTTGCCGTCTTTACCAACATGAAGGATGGCAAGGAATGCTTCCTGCGGCAGCTCGACGTTACCGACCTGCTTCATACGCTTCTTACCTTCTTTCTGCTTCTGCAGCAGCTTTTTCTTACGGCTGACGTCACCGCCATAGCACTTCGCCAGAACGTTTTTACGCAGCTGTTTCACGGTGGAACGCGCGATAATATGGTTGCCAATGGCCGCCTGAATCGCGATATCGAACTGCTGACGCGGGATCAGATCTTTCATCTTCTCAACCAGCTCGCGGCCACGGTACGGCGCATTATCGTTGTGGGTGATCAGCGCCAGCGCATCCACACGCTCGCCGTTGATCAGCACGTCCACACGCACCATGTTGGAGGCCTGGAAGCGTTTGAAGTTGTAATCCAGCGACGCATAGCCACGGGAGGTGGACTTCAGACGATCGAAGAAGTCGAGTACCACTTCCGCCATCGGGATCTCATAGGTCAGCGCCACCTGGTTACCGTGGTAAACCATGTTGGTCTGCACGCCACGCTTCTCAATACACAGCGTAATAACGTTACCCAGGAATTCCTGCGGCAGCAGCATGTGACACTCTGCAATAGGCTCACGCAGCTCGTGAATATTGTTCAGCGGCGGCAGCTTGGACGGGCTATCGACGTAGATCACTTCTTTCGAGGTGGTTTCAACTTCATAGACTACGGTCGGTGCCGTGGTGATCAGGTCCAGATCGTATTCACGCTCCAGACGCTCCTGAATGATCTCCATGTGCAGCAGACCGAGGAAG
This sequence comes from Enterobacter sp. C6, assembly GCF_008122455.1. Lineage (NCBI taxonomy): Bacteria > Pseudomonadati > Pseudomonadota > Gammaproteobacteria > Enterobacterales > Enterobacteriaceae > Enterobacter > Enterobacter sp. C6. Next base: position 18,223 of record NZ_QPFW01000208.1, on the reverse strand, counting down.
CCACAGCGGAAGCCGAAGCCCAGCGCCGTTGAGCTTTCTGGCTCGTAGAACAGGGACGCATCGTTCAGGCTCAGTTTACCGAGCGCATCACGGAAGTTTTCGTAGTCGTCAGAGCTAACCGGGAACAGACCCGCGTAAACCTGCGGTTTTACCTTTTTAAAGCCTGGCAGCGCTTTATCTGCCGGGTTACGCGCACCGGTCAGGGTATCGCCCACTGGCGCGCCGAGGATGTCTTTGATGGCGCATACCAGCCAGCCTACCTCGCCGCATGTCAGCTCGGTACGGTCAACCTGTTTTGGCGTGAAGATGCCCAGACGGTCGGCGTTGTAGACCTGTCCGGTACTCATGACCTTGATTTTGTCGCCTTTGCGCATGGTGCCGTTTTTAATACGCACCAGGGAGACAACACCCAGATAGTTATCGAACCAGGAGTCGATAATCAGCGCCTGCAGCGGCGCATCCGGATCGCCTTCCGGGGCCGGAATGTCACGCACCAGGCGTTCCAGCACGTCGGTCACGCCCACACCGGTTTTCGCGGAGCAGCGCACGGCATCGGTCGCGTCAATGCCGACAATATCTTCAATCTCTTCCGCAACGCGCTCAGGATCGGCGGCTGGCAGGTCGATCTTGTTCAGAACCGGCACAACTTCGAGATCCATTTCCATCGCGGTGTAACAGTTTGCCAGGGTCTGGGCTTCTACGCCCTGCCCGGCATCCACCACCAGCAGCGCGCCTTCACAGGCCGCGAGCGAACGTGAAACCTCATAGGAGAAGTCAACGTGGCCTGGGGTGTCGATAAAGTTCAGTTGATAGGTTTCACCATCAGCCGCTTTGTAATCAAGCGTAACGCTCTGCGCTTTGATGGTGATACCGCGTTCGCGTTCCAGGTCCATGGAGTCCAGAACCTGGGCTTCCATTTCACGATCAGACAGGCCACCGCAAATCTGGATAATACGGTCAGACAGCGTCGACTTACCGTGGTCAATGTGAGCAATGATCGAAAAGTTACGTATGTTCTTCATATAGTTAAATAATTATGCCTTACGAATTCCTGGAGGCCGCTGTTCTTAGCCTGACGTTTTTCAGTGCGAAAACGCAGCATTCTACACTACATCCTCGCTACCTGGAAATGCACTTAGAGGCAGCTATAGCGTGAAGAAAGGACGTTTTCTGTTTTGGAAAGTAAAAAATGATAAAGCCCGATGGATCACCGGGCCTCAGAAGAGAGCGTTTCAACACGAAGCTGGTCTGGCGCCAGCCCAACGCTGAGAATGACAGGCTGCCACTCCTCGCGTGCGGCGAGCGTCGGTGAGAGGCCTTTGGCGAGCCAGAATCCCCCCAGACCACCTAATGCGGCACCGCACATGGCGGCTCCGTCGGTGCCAAACAGCATCTGGAAAACGCCGCCCATGATAAACAGCCCGATCAGCGGAGAGAGATACACCAGCATGGCGGAGCTGAGCAGACTGCCTTCCGCGATACCCAGCTCTACCTTTTGCCCCGCCATCAGCGGCTGTTCACTTGGCACAGAAATCGTGTGCGATGTTTGCGGCCCGAGCTTATTTAGCACGCGGCTGCCGCAGCCAGCGCGGGATGCGCAGCTATTACATGAGGCTTTTACATCGCAGCTCACCAGCGCAATGCCGTTCTGCCACGAGACAACCGTCGCCCACTCTTTGATCATTGTGCGGCCCTGAATTTAATGCTGTCGGAAATGCGCTTCGCCGTTTGCGGAGGAAGTTCACCCACAATGGTGATCTCCGCGTTATCGCGTACCGTTGTACTTACCGTACGACGACCGGTACGCAGCATTTGTTCGGCGCTGTTTGCCGTTGCGCGATTGATATTCACCGAGAAGCTGAACAAACCATCGGAATAGAGGCGCGATTCCACCGGCGTTTCAATCGTTGGCAGCTGACGGCGGCTGCTGGACACTTCGCTAAACCCTTGCGGGATCCAGGCAGGTACCCAGTTGAAATTAACGGAGTCTCCTGCCGGAACAGAAAGCAGCGGCGGCAGGCTGGCCTTAGCCAGGTTCTGCATGCTGTTACCAACCTGATTGTTCACGCTGAAGGAGATCACCCGGAACTGTTCCAGCGTTTCACCGTCACGGTCGAGGAGATCAACACGCATGGGGAGTTTGGTTTCCGCGTCGATCCAGACAATATAGCTGTAACGCGTTCCGTCCCGGGCAACAACCCGAATCACCTCGCACAGTCTGTCCGCGATGCGGGTACGCCCTACCGAAATAAAATCGTAGTAAGGGGCAAGCCGTTTGAAATCGGTGTAAATGAGTGACGGCAGAGAATCAACGATATAATCGCCATTCAGCGTGAAAGGTTCCAGGCCTGGCTCGAAATAGCTGATTTCATTACCACGCTGGACAACTTCCCGACGCGGGCCATCCATCTGTAAAAGCTGGGCGAGCGGCTGGTTATCAAGACGGGCATGACGATAGCGTAACGACTCGACGCCCTGCTTATTGATGCTGATGAATGCCAACTCGTAATTGAGTGACTGGCTGGCCAGATTCATTTGCTGCAACAACGCCCCGGATGATACATCAGCCGAGGCGTTGGCAGAGAAGAACAGGCTACCCGCCATCAGAGACATGGCGAACCAAAGTTGCTTCATTACTGCGATTGCGTTCCTAAAGTTTGGTTTCCGGGCACCTGCACAGCAGCTTGCTGTGTCTGGGCCTGCTCAAACTGAAGCTGTTCAGAGTGCAGGCGACGCTGCAACTCGTAATCCTGCAACATCGCATTAATGCGACGGCGCTGCTCCTGAACCTGCTGCTGCTGACCGCCGCTGGCGGAAGCATCAGCCGGTACGCCCAGGCTTACCGGGCTGGCTTTGCCCATCATCGGCAGTGTGTTAAACACTGGCGCTTCTGGCTGCTGATTAGTTTCAGACTGAGTATTATAGTGCTGGACGCCAACGATAACTGCAAGCGATACGCATGCAGCCACACCCATTTGGGTAAGCTGGCTGGCCCACGGACGCACCTTTTGCCAGAACGGCATTTTCTGCCACTGGTGAGGTGCGGGTTGAGCTTCAGGAATCAGCGGAGTGGTCTGATGAACAGGCTCATTCTCAATCGCCGCCATGACGCGGGCTGAGATATCGAAATGGAGAACCTCGCCGGTGTCACCGCGAAGGGTGTCACGGATGAGATGGTAACTCTCCCAGGTCTCTTGCATTTCGGGAGAATGAGACAGCTCGTTGAGCAGCTCACTATCAACCGTTTCACCATCCATTAAAGCGGAAAGTTTTTCTTTCTGCATGCCTAATACCTTTTCCAGTATCCCGCTATCGTCAACGCCTGATAAGCGGTTGAACTTTATTATCAATAGCTTCTCGCGCACGGAAAATTCGTGAACGTACCGTGCCGACCGGACAATCCATGATAGCGGCTATCTCTTCATAGCTCAGACCATCAAGCTCCCGTAACGTAATTGCCATGCGTAAATCTTCCGGGAGCGACTCGATCGTGCGAAAAACGATTTGTCTCAGTTCTTCTGACAACATTAAGTTCTCAGGGTTCGAAATTTCTTTCAATGCGCCGCCACTTTCGAAGTTTTCGGCGTCGATTGCGTCCACATCACTTGAAGGCGGACGACGGCCCTGAGCGACCAGATAATTCTTTGCCGTATTGACCGCAATACGGTACAGCCAGGTATAAAAAGCACTATCTCCCCGGAACGAATCCAGCGCGCGATAGGCCTTAATAAAAGACTCTTGCACCACATCAGGCACATCGCCTGACGGTACATAGCGGGAAACCAGGCTCGCCACCTTATGCTGGTAGCGCACCACCAGTAAGTTAAAGGCTTTCTGATCTCCCTTCTGGACCCGTTCAACCAGGACCTGGTCCGTTAACTGCTCGCTCATCCGAGGTAATGTCTCCCCAAACCTAAATTCCACGCGTTATCGAAACGCCACTCTAAAAATACCGCACTTTGAGCAAGCACCGAATTAGAGTGTCTGATCTTCAATAAGTTCCGTAACGCCTTTGTTTTTGTTCATCGCGCCGCAGACTGTTCATTTTCTCTCATTATAAGTCTGTTCACGATACGCACCACTTTCTGACAAGAAACATCTTTTTCCCGCCAGAAGAGTAACGCAACACAGGCTTTATTTCACCACAAAATCTGACGCTAACGATCTGCTTCGCAAAATAATTTCACTCATTTACCCTCCGTTTACCTCCGCTTACGCGTTTAGCCATTGCAACAGCCTCTAAAAAAAACGTGCGATATATCGCATTCGAGTGCTATTCTGACCCAACACTGTTTAGTAAATTAAACAACAATCATGAACACAACACCTGAACTCCATTGTGATGTACTGATCATCGGCAGCGGCGCTGCCGGTCTCTCTCTGGCGCTGCGCCTGGCCGAGCATCAAAACGTTATCGTTCTGAGTAAAGGACCGATAAGTGAAGGTTCCACGTTTTATGCCCAGGGTGGCATTGCCGCCGTGTTTGATGAGACAGACAGCATTGCTTCCCACGTCGACGATACGCTGATTGCCGGGGCCGGGATCGTGGATGCGCACGCCGCAGAGTTTGTCGCCAGCAATGCCCGCCATTGCGTGCAGTGGCTCATCGACCAGGGCGTCTTATTCGATACGCAGGTTCAACCCAACGGCGAAGAGAGCTACCACCTGACGCGCGAAGGCGGCCATAGCCACCGCCGCATCCTGCACGCAGCGGATGCCACCGGTAAAGAAGTGGAGACCACGCTGGTCGGCAAGGCGCTGAGCCATCCTAATATTCGGGTGCTTGAACGAAGTAACGCCGTTGACCTGATTATCTCCGACAAGATTGGCCTGCCGGGGACGCGTCGCGTGGTGGGCGCCTGGGTCTGGAACCGCAATAAAGAGAAGGTGGAAACCTGCCAGGCGAAGGCCGTGGTGCTGGCCACGGGCGGCGCCTCTAAAGTGTATCAGTACACCACGAACCCGGACATTGCCTCCGGAGACGGTATCGCGATGGCCTGGCGCGCCGGCTGCCGGGTGGCGAACCTCGAGTTTAATCAGTTTCACCCAACCGCCCTGTTCCACCCTCAGGCGCGCAACTTCCTGCTGACGGAAGCCCTGCGCGGTGAAGGTGCTTATCTGAAACGCCCTGACGGCTCCCGCTTTATGCCGGACTTTGACGCCCGGGGTGAACTGGCCCCGCGCGATATCGTTGCCCGCGCCATCGATCATGAAATGAAGCGTCTTGGCGTGGACTGCATGTATCTCGATATCAGCCATAAGCCAGCAGAGTTCATTCGTCAGCATTTCCCGATGATCTACGAAAAGCTGCTCAATCTTGGCATTGATTTAACGCGCGATCCGGTGCCGATTGTGCCAGCGGCCCACTATACCTGCGGTGGGGTCATGGTTGACGATCATGGGCGTACCGATGTCGATGGTCTGTATGCTATCGGTGAGGTCAGCTATACCGGGCTACACGGCGCGAACCGTATGGCCTCTAACTCACTGCTTGAGTGCCTGGTGTACGGCTGGTCAGCAGCGGAAGACATCGCGAAGCGCATGCCTTATGCCCGTGAAACAGAGCATCTGCCTGCCTGGGATGAAAGCCGGGTGGATAACCCGGACGAGCTGGTCGTGATCCAGCACAACTGGCATGAGCTACGGCTGTTTATGTGGGACTACGTGGGGATTGTGCGCACCACGAAACGCCTGGAGCGCGCCTTGCGCCGCATCACCATGCTGCAGCAAGAAATTGATGAGTATTATGCCAATTTCCGCGTATCCAATAACCTGCTGGAGCTGCGCAATCTGGTGCAGGTTGCCGAGCTGATCGTTCGCTGCGCGATGATGCGTAAAGAGAGCCGTGGACTGCACTTTACGCTGGACTACCCGGATCAGCTTGCTGAATCCGGCCCCTCGATCCTCGCCCCTCAGGTTTACATAAACAGATAAAACGCCTGGGTCAGAGCAGTGTAATCTTCGGAATAACGCTGGTCTGGCCCACGGATCACCATTCGGTCATTAAAGCATTCACCCTCTTTTGGCGAGAGCGCCAGCAGCACGCGGTGCGGCAGTCGTCCTTCCGTATCCGAAATATCGGTACGCAGACGTAACGTCCAGCCGATCTCCTGCGCGATACCGATGAACGTGTTGCCGGTACTCTCAGGCAGGACCACGCAGAAAAAACCTTCTTCGGAGATGAGTTCCGCCGCACTGGTGAGCAGCGCTTTATGATCGAGGGAGCCGGTATAACGCGCCTGTTCACGCTCGGGTGTCCCGCACTCAACGCCGGGCTCGTAGTAGGGAGGGTTACTGACGATCAGATCGTAACGCGCGGTTTGTTCAGGTGCCCAGGCCAGCACATCTGCGCATTCCACCTTCATTCGGGCTGCCCAGGAAGATTCGGCCATATTGTCACTCGCCTGCTCTGCGGCCTGAGCATCCAGTTCGACGGCATCGATGGTGACATGTTCTTCCGTACGCTGCGCCAGCATCAACGCCACCAGCCCGCTGCCGGTACCGATATCAAGAATACGCTTAACACCTGCGACAGGCGCCCACGCTCCCAGTAAAATACCGTCTGTACCGACTTTCATAGCACAGCGATCGTGAGCAACAAAAAATTTTTTAAACGTAAAACCATCGCGGCGCAGCTGCGCTTTGAGTTGAGACATGTCAGGGCAACCTTCTAAGTGAAACTGGAGTAGCATAGGGGAAAGCGAAGTGGCCGAAAAGCGATATCCATACAAACAGATGAAGATTACAGCCGTAACGTCTATAATCAGCGCCCCACACAGAGGTAGAACATGACTGTAACGACTTTTTCCGAACTTGAACTCGATGAAAGCCTGCTCAATGCACTTGAGAGCAAAGGCTTTACACGCCCGACCGCCATTCAGGCAGCGGCCATTCCGCCTGCGCTTGAGGGCCGCGATGTGCTCGGTTCTGCGCCAACCGGCACGGGGAAGACAGCAGCCTATTTGCTGCCTGTGTTGCAGCATCTGCTCGACTTTCCACGTAAAAAATCTGGCCCGCCGCGTATTTTAATCCTGACGCCTACGCGCGAACTGGCCATGCAGGTTGCCGATCACGCGCGTGAACTCGCGGCAAATACTCATCTGGATATCGCCACCATTACCGGCGGCGTCGCGTACATGAACCACGCCGAAGTGTTCAGCGAAAACCAGGACATCGTCGTTGCGACGACGGGCCGCCTGCTGCAGTACATTAAGGAAGAGAACTTCGACTGCCGCGCGGTTGAAACACTGATCCTCGACGAAGCCGACCGCATGCTGGACATGGGCTTCGCACAGGATATCGAGCACATTGCCGGGGAAACACGCTGGCGTAACCAGACGATGCTGTTCTCTGCCACCCTCGAAGGGGAAGCGATCAAAGACTTCGCAGAGCGTCTGCTGGAAGATCCGGTTGAAGTGTCGGCGACGCCGTCCACCCGTGAGCGTAAGAAGATCCACCAGTGGTACTACCGCGCGGACAACCTCGAGCACAAGGTCGAATTGCTGAAACACCTGCTGAAGCAGGAAGATGCACTGCGCACAATCGTGTTTGTGCGTAAGCGCGAGCGCGTGCATGAGCTGGCTGAAATGCTGCGTAACGCCGGGATCAACAACTGCTATCTTGAAGGCGAGATGGCGCAGATCAAGCGTACTGAAGGCATCAAGCGCCTGACCGATGGCCGCGTTAACGTGCTGGTTGCCACAGACGTTGCCGCTCGCGGGATCGACATCCCGGACGTCAGCCACGTCATTAACTTCGATATGCCGCGCAGCGGCGATACCTATCTGCACCGTATTGGCCGTACCGGCCGCGCGGGCCGCAAAGGTATTGCTATCTCACTGGTTGAAGCACATGACTACCTGCTGCTGCAGAAAATTGGCCGCTATGTTGACGAGCCGCTGAAAGCGCGCGTTATTGACGGCTTGCGCCCAACCACACGTGCGCCGAGTGAAAAAATGACGGGTAAACCGTCTAAGAAAGCGCTCGCGAAACGTGCTGAGAGAAAAGAGAAAGAAAAAGAGAAACCGCGCGTGAAGCAGCGCCACCGCGATACCAAAAATATTGGTAAGCGCCGTAAGCCAAGCTCTGCCGCACCAGAGACGAAAACTGAAGAGTAAAAAAAGCCGGGGAAATCCCCGGCTTTTTTATTCCCCCCTGCTGAAGCCGTTACAGGCTTTCAGTAAAGGTACGGGCGATAACGTCGCGCTGCTGTTCTGGAGTCAGTGAGTTAAAGCGAACCGCATAGCCGGACACGCGGATAGTCAGCTGTGGGTATTTTTCAGGGTGCTCAACCGCGTCCATCAGCGTTTCGCGGCGCAGTACGTTTACGTTCAGGTGCTGACCACCTTCGACGCGCACTTCCGGTTTCACTTCCATTGGAATTTCACGGTACTCGATTTCGCCCAGTTTGCTCACCGGCACGATTTCATCTTCAGCAAAACCCGCTTTCGCAACGACACAGCGCGCTTCGTTTTTCTCGCTGTCCAGCAGCCAGAAAGAATTGAGCAGATCGTCATTTGCAGCTTTAGTAATCTGGATACCTGTAATCATGTGTTGCCTCCCTAGGCTACATTAACTGATGTCGGCCTCTCGCGGCCAATTGGTAAAACCATTGTTTCTTGTGTGTATATATATCATTCACACTCCGGTGATTTATTGATTTAAATCAACAAAAACACCAACCACATAAAGAGTGTGGTTTGAATTTATTGTTTTAGATCAATTTCACAACCTTACCAATTCAACTTGTACTGCATCTTTTCAAAATAAATTTAGCCACTTAGCGCACATTTCAGCGTGTAATTTTGCTCACCGGGGTTAAACAGGTAAGCTAGTCACAGATTGAGATTCGCAGGAGAGCGAGATGACAACACCTTTAACCTGGCATGACGTGCTGGCAGAAGAAAAACAGCAGCCTTATTTTATCAATACGCTCAGCACCGTTGCCGCTGAGCGTCAGTCCGGACAGACGATTTACCCGCCGCAGAAAGATGTGTTCAACGCCTTTCGCTACACCGAACTGAGCGATGTGAAAGTGGTCATTCTGGGCCAGGATCCCTATCACGGCCCGGGCCAGGCGCATGGGCTGGCGTTTTCCGTCCGTCCGGGCGTGGCGATCCCCCCTTCTCTGCTCAACATGTATAAAGAGCTTGAGGGAACCGTGCCAGGTTTTACCCGGCCAAACCACGGCTACCTGGAAAGCTGGGCGCGTCAGGGCGTGCTGTTACTGAATACGGTGCTTACCGTACGGGCGGGCCAGGCGCACTCACACGCCAGCCTTGGGTGGGAGACCTTTACCGATAAAGTCATCAGCCTTATCAACGAGCATCGTGAAGGGGTTGTGTTTTTACTCTGGGGATCGCATGCGCAGAAGAAAGGGGCGATTATTGACCGTCAGCGTCATCACGTGTTGAAAGCACCGCACCCGTCACCGCTGTCTGCACATCGCGGTTTCTTTGGCAGTAATCATTTTGTTCTGGCGAATGAATGGCTGGAAAAACGTGGCGAAACGCCGATTGACTGGATGCCTGTGTTACCGGCAGAGAGCGAGTAGGATTTGAATGTGCCGGGTTAGACCCGGCACACTAAGAGGCTTATGCCTTGTTCTGACGCCACCACTCGGCCAGCAGCACGCCGGTCGCAACGGATACGTTCAGACTTTCCACGTTGCCTGTTCCGTCGATAGAGACGCTCAGATCCGCACTCGAGAGCGCCGCGTCAGACAGACCATCACGTTCCTGACCTAATACCAGCACCATTTTACGCGGCAGCGTCGCTTTAAACAGCGGCGTACCGGCATGGCTCGAGGTGGTCACGATGGAATAGCCCGCTTTACGGAACTGCTCAAGGGCATCCAGAACGCTGTCGCCGGTGATCGGCTGTACGTGCTCGGCTCCGCCTTCCGCAGTACGGATCGCGGCGCCGGACTCCAGCAGCGCGGCATCCTGCAACAGCACGCCTTTCACGCCAAAGTGCGCGCAGCTGCGCATCATTGCGCCCAGGTTGTGCGGGTTACCCACATCTTCCAGCGCCAGCACGCAGTCATCGGCATCCGCCTGGCTGACCCACTGCTGCACGGTCGTGCCGTTACGTTTTTTGATCAGGAAGCAGACGCCACCGTGGTGTTCAGTACCGGAGGCTTTGGTCAGCTCGGCATCATCCACGACGTGGTAGGCTTTACGGTTCGCGGCCATCCAGCGCAGTGCTTCTTTAAAGCGCGGAGTCACGCTCTGGATGAACCAGGCGCGGACGATACACTCAGGACGGCTCTGGAACAGCGCCTGGCAAGCATTCTCACCGTACACGCGGGTCTCTTCCGCACGCTGACGGCGCAGCACTTCCGGATCGATAAAGCTTTTACCGCTGATACCGCCGTGATCGGCTTTTTCCGGCGTCTCATCGCCAGGGGCGCGAGAAACGGTGCGCCACGGGGAGCCGTTATCGCGTGAGAAGTCATCACGCGGACGATCGTCGCGTGGACGGTCACTACGTGGGCGGTCGGAACGCGGACGGTCATCGCGTTTGCGATCGTCACGTTTGCGGTCATCACCGCGGGAATTTCTGTCATCGCGGGCGGGGCGACGGCCACCGTCTGCACGAGAAGACGCCGGACGCCCGCCACCTTTTCCGGTACGCGGATTTTGGGTGCGTTTATCAGAGTCATCATCACTGCGGACATACATCACTTTGACCTTGCCGCTTTTGTTTTTCATTTCGTCGTTCATGCTTTTCTCCACCAGCGCTGCGCGAAGCGCGCAGATTACCCGATGTGCCAGCGCATAGCCATAATTTCGTACAAAAGCCTGTGACTATTGTTCTCATTGAATAAAACGCATTGTTGTTTCAAACAGGCTCATTGATAATATGTAACATATTAGAAACATTATCGGCGTTCTGCCGCTGTCCCACGGCTCTATCAGAGGTTAGTTATGAATACCGTATGTGCCAACTGTCAGGCTCTTAACCGCATTCCGGACGATCGGATGGAAGATGGTGCGAAATGCGGACGTTGTGGCCATGAATTATTTGATGGCGAGGTCATTAATGCGACGGGTGCTACGCTGGACAAACTCCTCAAGGACGATCTTCCTGTCGTGATCGATTTCTGGGCGCCATGGTGCGGCCCATGCCGTAGCTTCGCGCCGATCTTCGAAGACGTGGCCGAAGAGCGCAGCGGAAAAATACGCTTCGTGAAGGTCAATACCGAAGCCGAACCCGAACTGAGCGCCCGTTTTCGTATTCGCAGCATCCCGACCATCATGATTTTCAAAAATGGTGAAGTGATCGATATGCTTAACGGTGCGGTTCCAAAAGCACCTTTTGAAAGCTGGTTAAACGAGTCGCTGTAACATTCACGGGGCACATCTTGTGCCCCGCTCCCGCCTCTGCGAAAATAGTGTTTTTCCTGCATTTCGCCCATGACTGATAACGCTGTTCTTCAATTACGCGCCGAACGCCTTGCGCGCGCTACCCGACCGTTCCTCGCCCGAGGCAACCGTATTCGCCGCTGTCAGCGCTGTCTGCTGCCGCTGAAGGTTTGTCTGTGCGAGACGCTGGCCCCGAGTACGGCGGAGAGTCGTTTTTGTCTGGTCATGTTCGATACCGAGCCGATGAAACCCAGCAATACGGGGCGTCTTATCGCCGATATTCTGCCGGATACCGCCGCGTTTCAGTGGTCCCGTACGGAGCCGCCTCAGGCCCTGCTCGATTTAGTGGCAAGCAAGGACTATCAGCCGATGGTCGTTTTCCCCGCGTCATACGCAGGTGCGGATCGCCAGGTGCTTTCAGTGCCGCCATCCGGCAAACCACCGCTGTTTATTATGCTGGACGGCACCTGGACCGAAGCGCGAAAAATGTTTCGCAAAAGCCCGTATCTCGACGCACTGCCGGTGATTTCTGTCGATCTTTCCCGCGTCTCCGCCTACCGCCTGCGTGAAGCGCATGCTGACGGGCAATACTGCACCGCTGAAGTAGCCATTGCGCTTCTGGATTTAGCGGGAGATACCGCTGCGGCTGGGGCTCTTGGTAACCATTTCTCATGCTTCCGGGAGCGCTATCTGGCGGGAAAAACAGTTCATAAGGGCAGCGTCACAGCAGCCGAGACGGAAAGCGTTTAAAATCATCAGGTCGCTTGCATTCACAGGAGGCCTGCATGAGCCAGCGAGGGTTAGAAGCGCTACTTCGTCCTAAATCCATTGCCGTCATTGGCGCATCAATGAAACCGGATCGTGCTGGCTATCTGATGATGCGTAACCTGCTGGCCGGGGGGTTTAATGGCCCCGTTATGCCCGTCACGCCGGCGTATAAGGCGGTTCAGGGAGTGCTTGCATGGCCTGATGTACAGAGCCTGCCTTTCGTGCCGGATCTTGCCGTACTCTGTACAAACGCAAAACGTAATCCGGAACTGCTGGAATCGCTCGGCAAGAAAGGCTGTAAAACCTGCATTATTCTCTCGTCCCCCCCTGAACAGAAAGCCGAGCTTCTGGCCTGCGCCAGCCGCTATCAAATGCGCATTCTTGGACCAAACAGTCTGGGCCTGCTCGCCCCCTGGCAGGGGCTGAACGCCAGTTTCTCTCCGGTTCCGATCCGCAAAGGCAAACTCGCGTTTATCTCGCAGTCGGCTGCGGTATCGAACACCATCCTTGACTGGGCGCAGCAGCGTGAAATGGGATTCTCCTACTTCATTGCCCTTGGCGACAGTCTGGATATCGACGTTGATGAGCTCCTGGATTTTCTGGCGCGCGACGGTAAAACCAGTGCGATCCTGCTTTATCTTGAGCACCTCAGCGACGCGCGTCGTTTTGTCTCGGCTTCGCGAAGCGCGTCGCGCAATAAGCCGATCCTGGTGATCAAAAGCGGACGCAGCCCTGCGGCACAGCGTCTGCTGCATTCGCATTCCGGCATGGATCCCGCCTGGGACGCCGCCATCCAGCGCGCGGGGTTGCTGCGGGTACAGGATACGCACGAGCTTTTTTCCGCCGTTGAGACCTTAAGCCATATGCGCCCGTTGCGCGGCGAGAAGTTAATGATTGTCAGTAACGGCGCCGCCCCTGCGGCACTCGCCCTGGATGAGCTGTGGCGGCGCTTCGGCAAGCTGGCAACGCTGAGTGAAGAGACGCTGCAGCGCCTGAAAGATGCGCTTCCGACCAGCGTGACGCCCGGCAATCCGCTTGATTTGCGCGATGATGCCAGCAGTGACCGCTATATCAAGGCAATTTCCATTTTGCTGGATAGCCAGGATTTCGATGCGCTGATGATTATCCACTCCCCCAGCGCGGTCGCGCCGGGCAGCGAAAGCGCGCGCGCGCTCATTGACGCCGTGCACAACCATCCGCGAGGCAAATATGTCACCCTGCTGACCAACTGGTGCGGTGAGTTTTCTTCGCAGGAGGCTCGGCGCTTGTTCAGCGAGGCCGGGCTGCCAACCTACCGCACGCCGGAAGGCACCATCACCGCCTTTATGCATATGGTGGAATATCGCCGCAACCAGAAACAGCTGCGTGAGACGCCGGCTTTGCCCGGGAATCTGACGGCGAACACCGTCGACGTTCACCGGTTGTTGCAGCAAGCCATTGAAGAAGGCGCGACGTCGCTGGATACGCATGAGGTCCAGCCCATTCTGGGCAGCTACGGGATGCAAACCCTGCCGACCTGGATCGCCAGCGACAGCGCTGAGGCCGTGCATATTGCCGAGCAAATTGGCTATCCGGTTGCCCTGAAGCTACGCTCCCCGGATATCCCGCATAAGTCTGATGTGCAGGGGGTGATGTTATACCTGCGCACGGCGACTGAGGTGCAGCAGGCCGCCGATGCCATTTTCGACCGGGTCAAAATGGCCTGGCCGCAGGCAAGGATCCACGGATTGCTGGTGCAAAGCATGGCCAACCGCGCAGGCGCTCAGGAATTACGGGTGGTGGTCGAACACGATCCCGTCTTTGGCCCGCTCATCATGCTGGGAGAAGGTGGCGTGGAGTGGCGTCCGGAGGAGCAGGCCGTGGTCGCATTACCGCCGCTGAACATGAACCTGGCGCGTTATCTGATCATCCAGGCGATTAAAAGTAAAAAGATCCGTGGCCGGAGCGCGCTGCGTCCGCTTGATATTGCCGGGCTAAGTCAGTTCCTGGTGCAGGTCTCTAACCTGATTGTGGATTGTGCCGAGATCCAGCGGCTGGACATTCATCCGCTGCTCGCCTCCGGCAATGAGTTTACGGCGCTGGACGTGACCCTGGATATCGCGCCCTTCGAAGGAGACAGAGAGAGCCGTCTGGCGATCCGCCCGTATCCCCTGCAGCTGGAGGAGTGGGTTGAGATGAAGAATGGGGAACGCGCCTTGTTCCGCCCTATCCTGCCGGAAGATGAGCCCCAGCTGCGGGCTTTTATCTCTCAGGTCACGAAAGAGGATCTTTATTATCGCTATTTTAGCGAAATCAACGAATTTACCCATGATGATTTAGCCAATATGACCCAGATCGACTACGATCGAGAAATGGCGTTTGTTGCCGTTCGCCGCTCCGAAAAGGGAGATGAGATCCTCGGCGTCACGCGTGCGATTTCTGACCCGGATAACGTCGATGCGGAGTTTGCGGTGCTGGTGCGCTCCGATCTTAAAGGTCTGGGTCTGGGAAGACGGCTGCTGGAAAAACTCATCAGTTATACGCGAGATCACGGATTGTTACGCCTCAATGGCATTACTATGCCTAACAATCGCGGTATGGTGACCCTGGCGCGAAAACTTGGGTTTGACGTTGATATTCAGCTGGACGAAGGTATTGTGGCTTTGTCCCTCAGTCTGACATCAGCAGACAAACGCGAGTAAGCTACTGGAAATGTTACCCACTTTGGACGGGACTGGTGGTATCATTGTCCGCTTATGTTGTTTGCATGGTACAGACAACCCTTCAATGAACAGAGAAGAAACGCACTGTGATGTTGTCAAAATTTAAGCGTAATAAACATCAACAACACCTTGCTCAACTACCGAAGATTTCTCAGTCAGTTGATGATGTAGAGTTCTTTTACGCTCCCGCTCATTTTCGGGAGACGCTTCTGGAAAAGATTGCCAGCGCCACGCGACGCATTTGCATTGTGGCGCTTTATCTTGAACAGGATGAAGGCGGGCGCGCGATCCTGAACGCGCTCTATGAAGCCAAACGTCAGCGGCCGGAACTTGATGTTCGCGTGCTGGTCGACTGGCATCGCGCTCAGCGTGGCCGTATTGGCGCTGCCGCGTCAAACACCAATGCCGACTGGTATTGCCGCACGGCGCAGGAAAATCCTGGCGTTGATGTGCCTGTTTATGGCGTCCCGGTGAATACCCGTGAAGCGCTCGGCGTTCTTCATTTTAAGGGGTTCATCATTGATGACAGCGTGCTTTACAGCGGCGCAAGTCTGAATGATGTTTACCTTCATCAGCTCGATAAATATCGCTACGACCGCTACCATCTGATCCGTAATCCGCAGATGGCCGATATCATGTTCAACTGGGTTGATAAAAATCTGGTCCATGGCCGCGGCGTTAATCGTCTTGACGATCCCGAGCGTCCTAAAAGCCCGGAAATCAAAAACGATGTTCGCGCCTTCCGCCAGGAGCTGCGTGATGCGGTCTATCATTTCCAGGGTGATGCGAACAACGAAGAGTTATCCGTTACCCCGCTGGTAGGGCTCGGCAAATCAAGCCTGCTGAACAAAACGATTTTCCATCTGATGCCGTGCGCAGAACAGAAACTCACCATCTGTACGCCGTACTTCAACCTTCCTGCCGTGCTGGTGCGTAATATCATTCAGCTGCTGCGCGACGGTAAAAAAGTGGAAATCATCGTGGGTGATAAAACGGCAAACGACTTCTTCATTCCTGAAGATCAGCCGTTCAAAATCATCGGTGCGCTGCCTTATCTCTATGAGATTAACCTGCGCCGTTTCCTGAGCCGTTTACAGTATTACGTCAACACTGATCAGCTGGTTGTGCGTCTCTGGAAAGACGAGGATAACACTTACCATCTGAAAGGAATGTGGGTCGACGATGAGTGGATGCTGCTGACCGGTAACAACCTGAACCCACGCGCGTGGCGACTGGATCTGGAAAACGCTATCCTGATCCATGACCCGCAGCATGAGTTTGCCGCAAAACGTGAACGTGAGCTGGAGCTGATTCGCACCCACACGACAGTGGTTAATCATTACCGAGAACTGCAGAGCATTGCCGATTACCCGGTGAAAGTCCGCAAGCTTATCCGCCGCTTACGTCGTATCCGTATCGACCGACTTATCAGCCGTATTCTGTAATATCCAGGCCCTGCCACCCGCAGGGCTTTTTTATGGGGCCCGTTGATGCGTATTCCTCTGTTACTGAGCGTCTTCTTTCTGAGCGGCTGTAGCCATATGGCCAACGATAGCTGGTCCGGACAGGATAAAGCACAGCATTTCCTCGCTTCTGCGATGTTGTCCGCTGCCGGTAATGAATATGCGCAGCATCAGGGATATAGCCGGGATCGTAGCGCGGCGATAGGGCTGATGTTCTCAGTAGGTCTTGGGGCATCAAAAGAACTGTGGGATAGCCGCCCCGCAGGGAGCGGCTGGAGCTGGAAAGATTTCGCCTGGGATGTCGCTGGCGCAACGACCGGCTATGCCGTGTGGCAGATGGCGCGCTATTAAAGTCGAATACCTTTCCCTTTGCGATGCAGCATCAGGGAAACAACGAATGCCAGTGCGCCCATTATCGTTACGTACCAGAAGAATGTCGTTTCGCTTCCCCATGATTTAAGCGACAACGCAACGTACTCCGCCGATCCGCCAAATAGCGCATTAGCCACCGCATAAGAGAGCCCTACCCCTAAAGCACGTACCTGCGCCGGGAACATTTCAGCTTTCAGTATCCCGCTGATAGAGGTATAGAAACTGACAATCACCATCGCCAGCATCACCAGTGCAAACGCGGCATAGGGCGAAGTCACATGCTGAAGGGCAGACAGAATAGGTACGGTACATAATGCCGACAGCCCGCCAAAAATCAGCATCGACGTACGTCGACCGATTTTATCCGAGAGCGCACCGATAACGGGTTGTATGAGCATAAAGACAAACAGCGCAACGGTCATGACTACGCTGGCGACATTTGCGTGCATGCCGGTAGTGTTCACCAGGTACTTCTGCATATAGGTGGTGAACGTGTAGAAACTGAGAGAGCCGCCCGCAGTAAAGCCAAGCACCATAAGGAAAGCTTTGCGGTTACGCCATAACCCTTTGAATGTTCCCGCCTCCTTCAGCATCCTGACCTCTTTCTGAGAGGTTTCATCTAGCTGACGGCGTAGCCAAAGTGCAACGACCGCCAGTACAGCGCCCATTGCGAAAGGAATTCGCCATCCCCAGGCATGAAGTTGTTCGTCCGTCAGAATCTGCTGCAGGATCACCACCACAAGAATGGCCAGCAGTTGACCGCCAATCAGCGTGACGTACTGGAATGAGGCGTAAAAACCTTTACGGCCCTCGAGGGCAATCTCACTCATGTAGGTCGCACTGGTACCGTATTCACCACCCACCGATAATCCCTGGAACAAGCGGGCCAGTAAAAGTAGCGCCGGTGCCCAGGTGCCAATTGATTCATATCCCGGTAAGCAGGCGATCACCAGCGAGCCAAAGCACATCATACAGACCGAGATCAGCATTGAAGCCTTACGCCCGCGACGATCCGCAATGCGACCGAACAGCCAGCCCCCGATGGGGCGCATTAAAAACCCTGCGGCAAAAACCCCCGCCGTTTGCAGCAGTTGCGTTGTGGTGTTGCCGGATGGGAAGAAAATATGTGCGAAGTAGAGTGAACAGAACGAGTAGACGTAAAAGTCGAACCATTCAACCAGATTCCCTGAAGAGGCGCTGATGATTGCCCATACCCTTCTTCGGGTATCACTGTGAGCCAGCGTCCCGTTTGATGTCATGCTTTCTGTCATTGTGATTATGCTCCTGCCATAAACTGCGGCGTATTGAGCCAGAAGACTCAACAACCTCGTAAATGAAATGTTATAATTTTGTTATAAATCACATTGGGACAGAGATCACACATTCCATTAGCAGGATAAGGGATTAGGAGAAAGGCCAGAGAGGGAAAGCACAAAGCAAAAAACCCCGCACCTTACGGTACGGGGTTTTTCTAATTGATGCCTGGCAGTTCCCTACTCTCACATGGGGAGACCCCACACTACCATCGGCGCTACGGCGTTTCACTTCTGAG
>NZ_QPFW01000207.1:0-31682 GCF_008122455.1 Enterobacter sp. C6 | reverse complement strand
ACCACGTCGTCCCCGCGCTCGCGCAGCGGCGGCACGGTAAGCGGGAACACGCTCAGGCGGTGGAACAGGTCGGCGCGGAACTGCCCGGCCAGCACCGCCTCACGCAGGTCGCGGTTGGTCGCCGCCAGCACGCGCACATCCACTCTTAAGCTGCGGTCATCCCCCACGCGCTGGATGTCGCCGTACTGCAATACGCGCAGAAGTTTGGCCTGTAGCGACAGAGAGAGCTCGCCTATTTCATCCAGAAACAGCGTGCCGTTATCGGCCATTTCAAACTTGCCGCTGCGGTTGCTGATGGCCCCGGTAAACGCTCCCTTAACGTGACCAAACAATTCGCTTTCCGCCACGCTTTCCGGCAGCGCGGCGCAGTTGAGGTACACCAGCGGGTTAACCGCGCGCGGCGAGGCTTCGTGAATGGATTTCGCCACCAGCTCCTTACCGGTGCCGGTTTCGCCGAAGATCAGCACGTTCAAATCTGAGGCGGCAACAATCTCAATCTCTTTTTTGAGCTGCGCCATGCCCGGAGAGAGGCCAATCATCTCTGTGTGCGTTATCTGCTCAAACGCCGCCGGGCTGCCGGGAAGAATATTCTGGCTCTCCAGCTGTTCAATCAGCAGCGCGTTGTTAAGCGCCCCGGCGGCCAGTGCCGCAATCAGACGCAGCTCTTCATCGCTAAAGGTGTCGAACTGGTCCGGCGACAGGCCGTCGAGGGTTAACGCGCCAATCAGTTTCTGCCCAGCAAACAGCGGCAGGCCGATACAGGCGTGTACCTTCAGGCTCTCCTGTCCGGGAATAAGCCCGTCGTACGGATCGGGCAAGTCGCTGTCCGCCGGGAAGCGCACCACGTCACCCGCGCGGGCGATAGTTTCCAGACGCGGATGGCCTTCAAGGGTAAAGCGCCGTCCGAGCACATCCTTCGCCAGGCCGTCGATCGCCAGGGGAATAAACTGCCGTCCTTCGTAGCGCAGCAGCGCCGAAGCGTCGCACGCCAGCACGTGGCGCAGCGAGGAGATCAGCCGCTGAAAGCGGTCCTGATGGCCAATACCGGTTTGCAACTCAATGGCGATCTTCGCCAGCACGTCTACGGAAAAGCTCATGTCTGCCTCGCTGTCATTTTGACAATGCATGTTGTCATAGTGACACTGCTTTGGATAGTCATAATGACTACCCATTACGGATCATAAAAATATTAATTAATTAAAATCAATAAATTAAAAGTTGGCACGCAACTTGATAAAAGCAAACCATCTTATTTGAAAATGCTGTATCACGTAGAGGTTGCTATGTCTATTCTGGTTAAAAATAACATTCATTGGGTCGGTCAACGTGACTGGGAAGTGCGCGATTTCCACGGGACGGAATACAAAACGCTGCGCGGCAGCAGCTACAACAGCTATCTCATCCGCGAAGGAAAAAACGTGCTGATCGATACCGTCGATCACAAGTTCAGCCGCGAGTTCGTGCAGAACCTGCGCAGCGAAATCGATCTCGACACCATCGATTACATCATCATCAACCACGCGGAAGAAGATCACGCCGGCGCGCTGACCGAGCTGATGTCTTACATCCCGAACACACCTGTCTACTGCACCACCAACGCCATCGACTCGATCAACGGCCACCACCACCATCCGGAGTGGAACTTCCACACCGTGAAAACCGGCGACGCGCTGGATATCGGTAATGGCAAGCAGCTGATCTTCGTGGAAACCCCGATGCTGCACTGGCCGGACAGCATGATGACCTACATGACCGGTGACGCGGTGCTGTTCAGCAACGACGCCTTCGGCCAGCACTACTGCGACGAACGTTTGTTTAATGACGAAGTGGATCAGACAGAGCTGTTCGAGCAGTGCCAGCGGTACTATGCCAACATCCTGACGCCGTTCAGCCGCCTGGTCACGCCGAAAATCACCGAAATCCTCGGCTTCAACCTGCCGGTGGAGATGATTGCCACCTCCCACGGCGTGGTGTGGCGTGAAAACCCCACCCAGATCGTCGAGCTGTACCTGAAGTGGGCGGCGGACTATCAGGAAGACCGCATCACTATTTTCTACGACACCATGTCCAACAACACCCGCATGATGGCGGACGCCATTGCCCAGGGCATCAACGAAGTGGACCCGAACGTGGCGGTGAAAATCTTCAATGTGGCGCGCAGCGATAAGAATGAGGTGTTAACCAACGTGTTCCGCTCTAAGGGCGTGCTGGTGGGCACCTCCACCATGAACAACGTGATGATGCCGAAAATTGCCGGTCTGGTAGAAGAGATGACAGGCCTGCGCTTTCGCAACAAGCGCGCCAGCGCCTTTGGCTCCCACGGCTGGAGCGGCGGCGCGGTAGACCGTCTCTCCACCCGCTTACAGGATGCGGGCTTTGAGATGTCCATGAGCCTGAAGGCCAAGTGGCGCCCGGATATCGACGCCCTGGAGATCTGTCGCCAGCACGGTCGCGACATTGCCCGTCAGTGGGCGCTCGCTCCGCTGCCGGAAGTGGCGGCAAAAGCACCCGAACAGCAGGAAGCCTGCGCCTGTGCCGCCGCGGCAGCCGCCGATCTCGGCCCGCGCATGCAGTGCAGCGTCTGCCAGTGGATTTACGATCCTGACCTGGGCGAACCGCTGCAGGATGTTGCCCCGGGCACGCCGTGGCGCGACGTGCCGGACAATTTCCTCTGCCCGGAATGTTCCCTCGGTAAGGACGTCTTTGACGAACTGGGTACGGAGGCAAAATGAGCAACGGTATCGTCATCATCGGCTCGGGCTTTGCCGCCCGTCAGCTGGTGAAAAACATCCGCAAGCAAGATGCCAGCGTGCCGCTGACGGTGATTGCCGCCGACAGCATGGACGAGTACAACAAGCCTGATCTAAGCCACGTCATCAGCCAGAATCAGCGCGCCGAAGACCTCACCCGCCAGACGGCTGGGGAGTTCGCTGAACAGTTCAACCTGCGTCTGTTTCCGTACACCTGGGTCACCGATATCGACGCCGCCGCACACGTGGTGAAAGCGAAGGAGAAAACCTGGCAGTACGACAGGCTGGTGCTGGCCACGGGAGCCTCCGCGTTTTTGCCGCCGGTTGAGGGCCGCGAGCTGATGCTCACGCTCAACAGCCAGCAGGCGTATCAGGCCAGCGAAACTGCGCTTCGCGACGCAAAGCGCGTGATGATTGTCGGCGGCGGACTGATAGGCACCGAACTGGCGATGGATTTCAGCCGGGCAGGCAAAGCCGTTACCCTGGTCGACCATGCGGCGAGCATCCTGTCGTCGCTGATGCCCGCAGAAGTAAGCAGTCGCTTACAGCATCGTCTGACCGACATGGGGGTGCATCTGCTGCTGAAATCGCAGCTGCAAAGCCTGCGCAAAACCGAAGGCGGTATTCGTGCCACGCTCGACCGCAGCCGCAGCGTTGAGGTGGATGTGGTTATCGCGGCGACGGGCCTGCGCCCGGAAACTGCGCTGGCGCATCGTGCAGGCGCCGAAACAGGCCGTGGCGTGAAGGTAAATAGCTACCTTCAAACCACGCAGCCCGATATTTACGCGTTAGGCGACTGCGCTGAAATCAACGGTCAGGTGCTGCCTTTCCTGCAGCCGATACAGCTGAGCGCCATGTATCTGGCGAAAAACCTGCTCGGCGGCAGCGCACCGCTGAAACTCCCCGCCATGCTGGTGAAGGTTAAAACGCCAGAGTTACCGTTACATCTTGCGGGGGAGACGCAGCGCATGGATCTGAGCTGGCAGATTGCCATTGAACCTCACGGAATGGTTGCACGCGGCTCTGACGCAGAAGGTCAGGTACGCGCCTTTGTGGTTAGCGAAGATCGGATGAAGGAGGCTTTCGCTCTGCTGAAATCGCTGCCCGCGTAACCCGTAATCTCTTGCCACGCTCACTTAACCATTGGATTATATTATCCGTAGCCCCGATGTCCCGGGGCTTTTTTTTGCGAATTCTATTCAGGACATAAATACAAATAAGATAAATCATCACCATTAATCCCTTAACCATTACATCCATCAATATTTAAATACGGAACACCTGATAAACACCAGCCTGTTTTATTCCCTGTTTTCGGCTTATCCTAAAAATAGACCCATTAGCCGGAGACATCCCATGACCACCTTTAGCAAAGAACTCAACTACCTTTCCGCCTATTTTAAACAGGCTAAAAAATCAGAACATATTTTGTTTCGCTGGCTCTACCTCAGCCCGGAGGCGCGCATAGAGCGCCTGCGAGAACTGATGATGCCGGTGAGTAAACGTGATAACTGAAGCACGATCAGGTTAAAACCGGAACAAATTAGTTACTTCATCATTGTTTATGCCGTGAACAATTCGCTGATAAAATATAATAAAAATTAATTTATTCCGCATCACATTTTTATTACAGGGACTTTCGCATTAAAATAAAAGGTGTTATTTTTCGTCGTGAATTAAGTCCTTTTTGGAATCCACTCTCATTAACGCATTTAGTTATCTGCAACGTCTGGGTAAAGCCCTGATGTTGCCAATCGCCACCCTGCCCGTTGCAGCGATATTATTACGCCTCGGGCAGCCTGATGTTTTTAATATTCCGTTTATAGCCAGCGCCGGTGGCGGTATTTTTGACAGTCTACCTTTGTTGTTTGCCTTAGGGATCGCCATTGGTCTGGCAAAAGACAACGCCGGTGCTGCAGCCCTCGCAGGGGCGGTGGGTTTTCTGGTGCTTACCAAAGCCACGGCCGTCATAAACTCATCCATTAACATGTCCTTCTTCGCCGGGATCATTGCCGGTGTCGTCGCGGGTCACTGCTACAACCGTTTCTCAAACACCAAACTTCCGGACTTTCTCGCCTTCTTTGCGGGCAAACGCCTGGTGCCGATCGTAACCGGGCTTATTTGCCTGTTCATCGCCTGGATTTGCGGGTATGTCTGGCCTTCCGTGCAGCACGGTATTGATACCTTCAGCCTGTTTGTCTCTCGCAGCGGCGAACCGGGATGGTTTATTTATGGTGTCCTGAACCGCGCGCTAATCCCCTTCGGTTTGCATTACATTCTGCACTCCGTCTTCTGGTTTAGCCTCGGCGACTGCCTGAAAGTGACTTACGATGCCGCCAGCGCGGTACACAATATCTGTCTGGCCCCTGACGTGGTAAAAGGGCTGGTGGTTGGCGGTGCTGTACCGGGTATTGACGGTTCCAGCATCACGCAGATTGCAACCGACCTGACCCGTGGCGACCTTAACCGCTTCTTTGCCGGTGACCCGCATGCAGGCGTTTACATGGCCTGGGCTTACCCGATCTTTATGGGAGGCCTGCCGGGTGCCGCGCTGGCGATGTATTTCGCCGCACCGAAAGCACGTCGCGCTACCGTAGGGGGGATGCTGCTTTCCGTGGCTCTGACCGCTTTCCTGACCGGCATTACCGAGCCCATCGAGTTCTCCTTCCTGTTCCTTGCCCCTGCTCTGTATGCGCTGCATGCGATGCTGGCGGGCGTGAGCATGGTGATCACCAACAGCCTCGGCGTACTGCACGGTTTTGGTTTCTCTGCCGGGCTTATCGACTTCGTTCTCAACTGGGGACTGGCTACTAAGCCGTGGATCCTGATCCCACTGATCGTGCTGTTCTTCGCGATCTACTTTGTCGTATTCACCTTCGCGATCCGCTTCTTTAAGCTGAAAACGCCGGGCCGCGAAGACGACGAGGCTGTAGCGGGTAACTCTGACGATCAAAGCGAAGCCATCGCACAATACATCGCGGCACTGGGTGGCAAAGACAACCTCAGGATTGTCGATGCCTGCATTACCCGCCTGCGCCTGACGCTCGTTGATAACAGCGTGCTGGATGAGCCCGTGCTGAAATCGCTGGGCGCGAAAGGTATTCTCAAAATGGGTACGCAGAATGCGCAGGTTATTCTGGGCCCGCAGGCAGAAAGCATTGCGCTAAAGATTCGGGCACAGCTTGAAATCTGACGCTGCATAATCCGGTTCCCTCTCCGCGCTGGAGGGGGAACAAAACCGGAACACTTTATCAATCCAGACCTTAATTATTCCGCAAAAAAACCTACACTCTCACCATCCACCTTTTATCCTGGGTACGTCGACATGCGCCAGCTTCAGAAAATCCGTCAGTATCAACGGCTTTATCAACACTTTGGCGCAGAGCCAAAGCCGACGACTATCGCTGAAGTCGCCGAGGTGGCGCTGTGCAGTGAACGTCATGCACGTACCCTGTTGCGCCAGCTGGCGCAGAGCGGATGGTTAAGCTGGAATGCTCAGCCGGGACGGGGACATCGCGCCATCTTGCACTGCCTGACAACCACCAGCGAACTCAGCGCCCCTCTGATGCACGCCTGCCTGGAGAAGGGGGATTACCAGAGCGCGCTGCAGCTGGCTGATGGCGATCCAGCCAGCCTGCATCACATCATCACACCCTTTTTAGGCGGAAAGTGGCTTAAGCACCAGCCAACCCTGCGCATTCCCTGGTATCGTCCACTGACGTCGCTTCATCCGGCGCTTCAGCGTCGTCGCGCTGAGCAGCACATTATCTGTGCCGTACACGCGGGATTAACGCGCTACATGCCCGGTCAGCCGCATCCAGTACCTGATCTAGCCCATCACTGGGAATTCAACGAAGACAAACGCCGCTGGCGTTTTTACCTGCGCAGCGGTGCGCACTGGCACAATGGGCAAGCTATCAGCGATGAAGATATCCTCATTGCGCTGCAACAGGTATTGGCCGATCCGGCACGCAATGCAGGTCTGACTCACGTCTGCAGGGCGTTGCTTATTGCCCCCTGGTGTCTGGAGATACAGCTGACCATCCCCGATGCGATGCTGGCGCATCGTCTCGCGCACCACGTATGCCGCCTGCCACATCCACAGCAACCGGACATCGGTGCCGGGCCCTTTGCCATTGCGCATCACCATTCTCACTACCTGCGCCTGGAGCGCCAGCCCTGGTATTTTGCTGCCCATCCGCTACTGCATGCGATAGAGTTCTGGCGAACCCGTACGGAGGCGCAAAAGCCGGCGTGGATCACCGTCGGGAAAGGACAAAATGCGCAGGCAGCGGTAACGTCCACCAGCGGCGGATTCGCCTGGCTAATGGTAAACGCCAGGTTACCCGAGCCGCTTGCGGCCTGGCTACGTCAGGAAATTCAGAGCATGACTCATCAACAGTTTCTCCATCGGGATGATTTAGAAACCCAAACGGAAATACTGCCAGGCCTGACACCACCGCAATACCCGCAGGCTTCGGAAGCGATGCTTCCCGCCACGCTTTCGCTGGTTTGCTACCACACACCTGAACTGTGCGAACTGGCCGATATTCTGCGCGCGCGCCTGAAAAAGCACAGCTGCAACGTGACGGTGAAATGGAAAGATCGCGAAGAGTGGCATGGTCATAACGCGCTGGATCAGGCCGATCTTTTGTTGGGTGACTATCTGGCGGGTGAACTGCCAGGCTTTGCCCTGGTGGAGTGGTTTTTTGATGAGCCTGCGTGGGCCACGGCCTTAGGCGAGGACACCTGGCAAGAAGAGAAGCAGAAACTGATGGGTTATTGTGAAAGTGAGGAGACCCTGAATAATCACCTGCCCTCCTTCTTTCATTCCTTGCTGGAAAGCGGCGCCTGTACGCCGCTTTTCCACTACCGCTACCGTCTTAACACCCTGGAAAACGTGCAGGACATTGTGCTGACCGCCAGCGGCTGGCTTGATTTTACCCGCGCCTGGCTACCCCCTGCTCAGGATCGCACCACCAGCGCGTCGTAGCCGCGCCAGCGGTAGTTGACCATGGAGATCAGCCAGCAGGCAACGAACAGCCCGACCACCACAAACCCGGCGTTGCCCAGATTGTCGTTTACCGCGTCAATCAGATCCCAGACGCCGCCGCTGAGGGCAAATTTATCCATCAGCAGACCCAGCGCTTCCAGCCCGCCGATAAACAGCGCCACCACCACGGAGGTGCCGGTGATGGTCATGTTGTAATAGAGCTTGCGCTGCGGCTTGTTAAACGCCCAGCCGTAGGCACCGACCATCAACAGGTTATCGAGGGTATCCACCAGCGCCATGCCGCTGGCGAAGAGCGCCGGGAAGATCATAATTGACCACACCGACATCCCGCTGGAAGCACTGGCGGCAGAGATCCCCAGCACGCCAATCTCGGTGGCCGTGTCAAAGCCGAGGCCAAACAGGAAACCGACCAGGTACATCTGCCAGCTTTTATTGACGAGGCGGAAGGTCTTGCCAAACAGCCAGTTCATGACGCCGCCCTGGGCAGGGAGCGTGATATCGCCCTGCACGGGCCTGCCGTGTTTCAGCGCCTGAAAACTGCGCCAGACGCCGCGCAGGATCACCATATTCACCAGCGCCATCGCCAGCAGGAAGGTCGCGGAAACGGCGGTACCAATCAGGCTGCCAGTTTCGTGGAACCATTCCATGTTTTTCTGAAACGCCGTGGCTGTAGCGGCGATGGCAATGGAGGCCAGCACCACGATGGTGGAGTGGCCCAGCGAGAACCACGCCCCCACGCCGGACGGGCGTTTGCCCTGCTGCATCATCTTACGCGTCACGGTATCAATGGCGGCAATGTGGTCAGCGTCCACCGCGTGTCGCAGCCCGTAACACCACGCCAGCAGACTTGCCGCCATCAGCGCCGTGCTGCCGCTAAAGGTGTGCCATGCCCATCCCCAGGCCAGCAGGTTTGCCATTACCAGAGCCAGCAGCAGGAGCGCGGCGCGAGGTTCATTGCGTAACAGTCGTAACATTTTTAGTCCTTTGTAAACATGACCGGGCAGCGGCGACCACCGCCTGCCCGAAGGAGATCGCTCCGTCACCTGCGGGCAGGCGCGAAGGAAAAAGAAGCGTAAAGTCAGAAAGGTAATGACGCAGGCGCGCGCGCAGCAGACGGTTGTGCAACACACCGCCGCTGAGACAGATTGTCGACAGCGATAAGCGCCGGGCATGGAACGCAGCGAGCTCCGCCAGCCCTTTTGCCAGCGCGTCGTGAAACGCCCACGCGCGCTCGCAGGGCTCTGCCTGCCAGCTCAGCCACTGCTGCCAGAAAAGCGCGAAGTCTTCCACCGACAGCGTAACCGGGTGTTCGACGCCGTTGCACTGTGCCGCCAGCGCTTCCAGCCTGCAGGCCGCTTCACCTTCCCAGGATTGGGTTTCGATACCCAGCGCGCAGGCGACGGCATCAAACAGGCGACCGCATGACGACGCCCGCGGCGCGTTGACGCCGCGCTGGATAGCCTTCGCCAGCAGCGGCCAGTTCTGACGCTGTACCGCGCGCGTTTCCGGGTACTGCTGCCAGTCAGGGACAAATGCCAGGCACTGGGCGAGCAGGTTGCGCCACGGCTGCCGCGCCGCCAGATCGCCCCCCGGCAGCGCAACGGCAGGCAGGCCACCTAAATGCGCGCACTCGAGATAGTTGACACGCAGGCACTCCCCGCCCCACAGCGCGCCGTTTTCACCCATGCCGATCCCATCAAGCGTCAGGGCGATAACATCTCCGCCCTCCCGCGGCCAGCCGTTTTCCGCCAGGCACGCCGCCGCGTGGGCGTGATGGTGCAGCACGGTTTCAACGGGCAGCCCCTGCGCCTGCGCCCACTGGCGCGCACGGTACCCCGGATGGGCGTCGCACACCACGCGCTCCGGCTCGAAGGCGTAGATGTCCTGCATCGTCGAGAGCGCGCCGCGCCACTGCGCTTCGACACCCTCGTCACCGAGATCGCCAAAATGCTGGCTCAGCACCGCCTGGTTGCCACGCACCAGGCAGAAGGTGTTTTTCATCTCCGCACCGGTGCATAACGTGGCAGGGATATTATCGAATCCCGCAGGCAACGTGATGGCATCCGGCACAAAACCGCGCGCCCGGCGCAGCATCGCGCCGTCCCGATCCACCACCGAATCGTCCATTCGTTGAAGAATATCGCGATTGTGCAGCAAGAAGCCGTCCGCGATGCCGCTGAGCTCATCCAGCGCCTGCCGGTTGGTGATGGCAGGCGGCCTGCCGCTAAGGTTGCCGGAAGTCATCACCAGCGGTCGCTGGCAGTCCATCATCAGAAGATGCTGCAGCGGGTTCGCAGGAAGCATGATGCCCACGGAATCCAGACCGGGCGCGATACCTTCCGGTAACGCGGGCAGCCAGGCTTTTGGCGTGAGCACAATGGGTGCGGTGGGTGAGCATAGCAGCGCCTGAACCATCTCCGGCAGGTCATCCGCATGCGGGATCATCACCGCCAGCGGCTTCGCGGGCCGCTGCTTGCGTGACCGAAGCGTCGCGACCGCCTGCGGGTTACGCGCGTCACAGACGAGGTGAAAGCCACCCAGCCCTTTAACCGCGACTATACCGCCGCTTTTCAGCATCGCTACCGCTGCGCGCAGAGCAGCCTCGCGCTCAGCAGTCATGTCGCCCGCACGCCACATAAGCGCGGGCCCGCAGTCCGGGCAGGCGACCGGCTGGGCGTGAAAACGGCGGTCGGCAGGATTGCGGTACTCGGCTTCACACGGCCCACAGAGCGGGAACGGCGCCATTGCCGTGGCCGGACGGTCATAGGGCATGGCGCGGATAATGGTAAACCGCGGCCCGCAGTGGGTGCAGTTGATAAACGGATAGCGATAACGGCGTTCGAGTGGGTCGCACATCTCAGCCAGACACGCCGGACAGGTGGCGGCATCCGGCACAATCTGGGTGTCCATCGTCCCGGCCGCGCTGTGGCGGATGGTAAAGTCCTCCGGTACGTGCGCCCAGGTAAACGGCTGCGCTTCCACGCGGTCAATGCGTGCCAGCGGCGGGCAGTCCTGATGCAGCCTCGCGGTAAAGGCCCCCCCATTACCCACGAGGCGCACCAGCACGCCCTCTCCGTCATTGCAGACGTTACCGGTCAACTGAAGCGCCTGCGCCAGCTGCCAGACGAAGGGACGAAACCCGACGCCCTGCACCTTGCCGCGCACGCGCAGCTGAACGCCGTTGCTGCTCATACGGTTCAGAACAGCAGCGATGACGAGGTGTCGAACGCCGCGCGACGGCGCTTTTCGGCGCTCATCTGCTCAAGCTTGTCGCGATCAACGCAGACCAGCGCGTGCGTCGGGCAGGCTTCCATACAGGCCGGGCCGGCGTCGCGGTGGTAGCACAGGTCACATTTGTTGGCTTCGGCTTTGTCCGCGCGCACGCTCAGTCCCATACCGCTGTTGCGCACTACCGGACGGACCACCACCTCCATCGCGCCATACGGGCAGGCGACCACGCAGGTTTTGCAGCCAATGCAGCGCTCCTGCATCACGTGCACAAAGCCTTTCTCGCGTTTAATCGCCCCGTTCGGGCAGACGTTGGCGCACGGTGCGTCTTCGCACTGGCGACAGATGGCGGCGGTGGAAATATTCACGCCTTTGATGACGTGGATGCGCGGCAAAAACGTGTCAGGGGTAAGCGACGCGCAGTCCTGCTCCGCCTGATGGGAAACCACGCACGCCACTTCACAGGTACGGCAACCAATACACTTACTGGCATCGGCCATAATAAAACGGTTCATCTGCTTCTCCAGCATTACAGTTATGCCCGGAGATATTCATAAACCGTGCCAATAATTAAATTATTGATTTTATTTGGTTTTAAAAATAAAAGCGGTGCTGTCATCGTCACTTATGACGATGACAGCTGTCGACATCAGCGGTGCGGGCCGTCAATAACCGAGTCGCGCAGGACAAGCTCGCCGGAGAAAATTTGCTGATATTTAAACTCGCCGCCGTCGAGCATGAAGATCAGGCGGCTGATGGTCTCTTTGATCATCTCCGTTACCGGGATACGTACGCTGGAAAGCGACGGCACAATGTAAGGCGCGATGGCCACGTCGTCAAAACCGATCACCGACACCGCGTCCGGTGCGGCTACGCCGCTGTCGTGCAGCTGCTTCATGGCGCCAATTGCCATGTCGTCATTACTCGCCACCAGCGCCGTAAAGCGTTCACCGCGAGCAAGCAGTTCGGACACCGCCGCCGCGCCGCTGGCGGGGTTCCACTTCCCCTGCGCAATCAGCCCCTCGCGCAGCGGAATACCGTGCTGCGCCAGCGCGTCCTTATAGCCGGAGAGACGCTCAACCCCGGTGGGAGAATCCAGCGAGCCGGTGATAAAGGCGATCTCCCGATGCCCTTTCGCAATCAGCTGTGACACCGCGTCCTGGCTGGAGGCTTTATGATCGGACCACACGCTGTGGCTGCTGTTTTTCCGCAGGCGGCGGTTGAGTACCATAATGGGCTGCTCGCACTTCTCGACGATCTCATCCATCTCTTCCACGCTCAGAAAACGCGGATAGATGATCACCGCGTCGCAGCGCATATCGAGCAAATACTGGATCGCCTCGCGCTCTTCATCCGCGCTGTGCTTGCCGTCCGCGAGGATCAGCTGCCGCCCTTTCTCTTCCGTCATGCGCGCGGCGTGAAACAGCAGCTCGCTAAAGTAGACGCCGTGATAAAGGGTGTTCGTCACCACCAGGCCCAGCGTCTGGGTACGTTTGGTCGCCAGGTTGCGCGCCAGCAAATTTGGGCGATAGCCGCTCTCTTCAATGGCCTGAAACACCCGATCTTTGGTCTCCTGGCTGACATAGCCATTGCCCGACAGCACCCGGGACACCGTGGCTTTCGAAACGCCTGCCCGCTTCGCCACTTCAAGCATCGTGGTCATGTTGTTATTCCGTATGCATCTGATGGAGCGCAGTGTACTGCACTGCAGAAAAATTGTCGCAGCGGTGAAATCATGCTTTTGGCTCCTGCAGGTGATCGGTGTCACGAAATAAAAAAATGGTCAAAAAGCGATCTTGTTTCATCAAAAGAAACTCATGATGATTATGTGGAACCGGTTTCCTACATTTCTCAAAACGATAACAGGATCACATCCGATGGCCAAAAATTACGCTGCGCTGGCGAACGACGTTGTCAGCGCGCTGGGTGGCAAAGAGAACATCGTCGCCGTCACCCACTGCATGACGCGACTTCGTTTCGTTCTGAAAGACGAAAGCCTTACCGATACCGCGCGCCTGAAAAGCATCAGCGGCGTGCTCGGCGTGGTGCGCACCGACAACCAGTGCCAGGTCATCATCGGCAACACCGTTTCGCAGGCGTACCGCGAAGTGGTGAGCCTGCTGCCAACCAGCCTGCAGCCTGCCGTACCGGAAGGCCCGCAAAAGCTGACGCTGCGTCGCATTGGCGCCGGGATCCTCGACGCGCTGATCGGCACCATGTCCCCGCTGATCCCGGCGATCATCGGCGGCTCAATGGTCAAGCTGCTGGCGATGATCCTTGAGATGACCGGCGTGCTGCCAAAAGGCGCGCCGACGCTCACTATTCTGACCGTCATCGGCGACGGCGCGTTCTTCTTCCTGCCGCTGATGGTGGCGGCCTCGGCGGCGGTGAAGTTCAAAACCAACATGTCGCTGGCCATCGCCATTGCGGGCGTGCTGGTGCACCCGAGCTTTATCGAGCTGATGGCGAAAGCCGCGCAGGGCGAACACGTTGAGTTCGCCTTTATCCCGGTGACGGCGGTGAAATACACCTACACCGTCATCCCGGCTCTGGTGATGACCTGGTGCCTGTCATACATCGAGCGCTGGGTGGATCGCATCACCCCGGCGGTAACCAAAAACTTCCTCAAGCCGATGCTGATCGTGCTGATTGCCGCCCCGCTCGCCATCGTGCTGATTGGGCCGCTGGGCATCTGGATCGGTAGCGCCATCTCCGCGCTGGTTTACACCATTCACGGCTATCTGGGCTGGCTCTCCGTGGCCATCATGGGCGCGCTGTGGCCGCTGCTGGTCATGACCGGGATGCACCGCGTGTTTACGCCAACCATCATTCAGACCATTGCCGAGACGGGCAAGGAAGGGATGGTGATGCCGTCGGAAATTGGCGCCAACCTGTCGCTCGGCGGTTCGTCGCTGGCGGTGGCGTGGAAAACCAAAAACCCGGATCTGCGCCAGACGGCGCTGGCGGCGGCGGCCTCCGCCATCATGGCGGGGATCTCTGAACCGGCCCTGTACGGCGTGGCGGTGCGTCTGAAACGTCCGCTGATCGCGAGCCTGATCAGCGGCTTTATCTGCGGCGCGGTTGCCGGTATCGCGGGTCTTGCCAGCCACTCGATGGCGGCACCGGGGCTGTTTACCAGCGTACAGTTCTTCGACCCGGCGAACCCGATGACCATCGTCTGGGTGTTTGGCGTGATGGGTCTGGCAGTCGTGCTGTCGTTTGTTCTGACCCTGATACTGGGCTTTGAGGATATTCCGGTCGAAGACGACGCCGAAAAAGCGCGCGCCCTGCAGACCGCGCCGGTACAGAACAACGCAGCAAAAGCATAAATTGAAAGCGAGGTAAGAATGTCTGTTTTTCCACAAGGATTTTTATGGGGCGGCGCGCTTGCCGCCAACCAGAGTGAAGGCGCTTACCGTGAGGGCGGCAAAGGGCTGACAACGGTCGATATGATCCCCCACGGCGCGAACCGCCTGGCGGTGAAACTCGGTAAGGAAAAGCGTTTCTCGCTGCATGACGACGAGTTCTACCCGAGCCACGAGGCGATTGATTTTTACCATCGCTATAAAGAGGACATCGCCCTGATGGCGGAGATGGGCTTTACGGTGTTCCGCACCTCGATTGCCTGGAGCCGCCTCTACCCGAACGGCGACGAACCGCTGCCGAACAAAGAGGGTATTGCCTTCTACCGCGCGGTGTTCGAAGAGTGCAAAAAGTACAACATCGAGCCGCTGGTAACGCTCTGCCACTTCGACGTGCCGATGCACCTGGTGACGGAGTACGGCTCGTGGCGCAACCGTAAGATGGTCGATTTCTTTGCCCGCTATGCCCGCACCTGCTTTGAGGAATTTAACGGGCTGGTGAAATACTGGCTGACCTTCAACGAAATCAACATCATGCTGCACAGCCCGTTCTCCGGCGCGGGGCTGGTGTTTGAGAAAGGCGAAAATGAAGATCAGGTGAAATACCAGGCCGCGCACCACGAGCTGGTGGCGAGCGCGCTGGCGACTAAAATTGCTCACGAGGTGAACCCGGAAAACCAGGTCGGCTGCATGCTGGCGGGCGGAAACTTCTATCCGTACTCCTGCAAGCCGGAAGACGTGTGGATGGCGCTGGAGAAAGACCGCGAGAACCTGTTCTTTATCGACGTGCAGGCGCGCGGCAGCTATCCGGCCTATTCTGCCCGCGTGTTCCGCGAGAAAGGCGTGGTGATTGTTAAAGACCCGGGCGATGATCTACTTCTGAAAAACACCGTCGACTTTGTCTCGTTCAGCTATTACGCCTCGCGCTGCGCCTCGGCGGATATGAACGCGAACAACACCAATGCGGCGAACATCGTCAAATCTCTGCGCAACCCGCACATTCAGGTGAGCGAATGGGGCTGGGGCATCGACCCGCTCGGCCTGCGCATCACCATGAACATGATGTACGACCGCTACCAGAAGCCGCTGTTCCTGGTGGAAAACGGCCTGGGAGCGAAAGATGTCGTTGATGAAAACGGCGAGATTAACGACGACTACCGCATCAGCTATCTGCGCGAGCATATCCGCGCGATGGGCGACGCGATTGAGGACGGCGTGCCGCTGATGGGCTACACCACCTGGGGCTGTATTGACCTTGTCTCTGCCTCAACCGGGGAGATGAGCAAGCGCTACGGGTTTGTCTATGTCGACCGCGACGACGCCGGGAACGGCACGCTGGAGCGCAAACGCAAGAAATCGTTCTGGTGGTATAAGAAGGTGATTGCGAGTAACGGGGGGGATCTCGAGTAGCATGTTGCCCTCACCCCAGCCCTCTCCCACAGGGAGAGGGAGATGGGTTTGGTAGGCCGGGTAAGGCGAAGCCGCCACCCGGCACTGCTCAGAGCTGAGAAAAACCTCCATCCCCAACCCACCCGGCTAGTCGTGAATACACCACCTCCACCGCCTCCTTCACCGGCGGCGTCATCGGGTAATAAAACCCGACAATGTCCGGCTGAATGCCCAAAAACAGCACCTCGCCCACGTCACTTTTGATCTGATCCACCAGGTAGTTCAGCGGCATATTGTGGGTGGTCATCATAAACATCTCGGCGATGTCGTCCGGGTCAATCAGGCGGATCTCACCGGGGTTGAGTCCCATATCGGTGGCATCGACGATTAACAGCCTGTCCGGACGCAGCTCGCGGATGGCGACCACGTCGTTTTCCGGCGCGCTGCCGCCGTCAATCACCACCCAGCTGCCCTGTGGGTTCGCGGCGCACATCTCCGCCAGCAGCGGACCCGCGCCGTCATCGCCCATCATGCTGTTGCCGACACACAGTAAAACGTCAGTCACGTAATCTCCTCACCATCAGGTAGATGGCACTCTCCTGATGAATATCATGCAGCATGCCGAGCAACGTTTTGCTCCACGCCTGCTGCCCGGGGGTTTGCCTGCCGAGCGCCGCGTCAAAGGCGTTGGCGAGCATCGCAATGTGGTTCGCATCGATCACGATCTCGCCGTACTTCGGCACGCCCTCCATTTTGCGCCGCGCCGTACTGCCCTCCTCCAGCGTGGCGATCCACGCCAGATACTCGGACCACGGACAGCTCAGCGCCGCCTCCAGGCAGTCAATCACCCCGAGGTGATGCCCAATCGCCAGGCTGTAATAGACCACCTGCTGCGCCGCATCCGGCGTGGCATCGTTCTCATCAATAAACTTACGGCTCAGCTGGCTGAACACCACCGTTTCACTCATCGGATACGCGCCTCATCGACGATGCTGTTCAGGTTCGCCACAATCTCATTGAGGCGCGGATCGTTTTCCGCCTCCAGCCAGCGTGCGACCTGATGCTCGCCCTGGCTCAGCAGGCGCAGATAGTCGTCGGCAATCTGACGGCCGTAGCGATAGCCCGCCAGCCTGCGCGCCGTGCGATCGACCTTCACCCGCAGCGGCTGCACCATGTCCGGGTGCAGAATGGCCGCAGCCTGGTTGTCGAGCTCGCCTGGCTCGCGGGCGTGGATTTTCTGCTCCAGCAGGCCGAGCGCCATCGCAAAGCCGTACAGCGTGGCGGCGGGCGTCGGCGGACAGCCCGGAATGTAGACGTCCACCGGCACGATTTTGTCGGTGCCGCCCCAGACGCAGTAGAGGTCATGGAAGATGCCGCCGCTGTTGCCGCAGGCGCCGTACGAGATGCAGATTTTCGGGTCCGGCGCGGACTGCCAGGCGCGCAGCGCGGGCGAGCGCATTGCGCGGGTGACGGCCCCGGTGAACAGCAGGATGTCCGCATGACGCGGGGACGGCACCACTTTGATGCCGAAGCGCTCCGCGTCAAACAGCGGCGACAGCGTAGCGAAGATCTCAATCTCGCAGCCGTTGCAGCCCCCGCAGTCCACGCGGTAGACGTAGGCGGAGCGTTTGATTTTTTTCAGCAGCGACGCCTTCATGCTGGCGATGGATTCGTCCACCGTCATCGGCACCGGAATGCCGTTAGCGTCGCGCGGGCCCAGTAGGTTTTCCATCAGCTGGCCTCTCTCATATGGCGGGTGATATCAATACGGTCGGACGGCAGCAGGCACTTCTGACGCTTGCACGCCGGGCAGGTTTCAAAGCTTTCGCGGTGATGCTCCGCACGGGCGTCGCCGTTGTGCTGCAGCAGCGCGATGGCGTAGTCGATCTCTTTTTGCACGGCGAACGGGCGTTTGCAGACGCGGCAGTTGCACAGGTCAAAGCGCGACTGCTGCAGGAAGTCCTCTTTCTTCCACACCGCCAGCTCGTACTCCTGCGACAGGCGAATGGCGACCGTCGGGCAGACCTCCTCGCAGCGGCCGCAGAAGATGCAGCGCCCGAGGTTAAACTGCCAGGCCAGCTCGCCGGTTTTGAGATCCGTTTCCACCGTTAAGGCGTTCGACGGACAGGCGTTGACGCAGGCCGCGCAGCCGATGCACTGCTGCGGGTTATGTTCCGGCTTGCCGCGAAAGTTTTTATCCACCGGCATCGGCTCCAGCGGATAGCTGCTGGTCTGCGTGCCCGTTTTGATCACTTTTTTGATAAAGGTAAACATGGCGAGTCCTTATTTCAGCGGCGAGTTTTTACGCTCGATGCTGTAGCGCTCAAGCTCTTTGTACGGCACCACCTGGCTTTTCTTCTTGCGCACATCGACTACGGTCATGCGGTCGGTGCAGGAGTAGCACGGGTCGAGGCTGCCGATGATCAGCGGCGCGTCAGAGACGGTGTTACCGCGCAGCATGTAGCGCAGGGTTGGCCAGTTGGCGTAGGTGGCCGCGCGGCAACGCCAGCGGTAGAGCTTCTGGTTGTCGCCGGTCATGCTCCAGTGGATATCGTCCCCGCGCGGCGCTTCGGCAAAGCCAAGGGCAAAGCGGTTCGGGATGTAGGTGAAGCCCTCCACCATCAGCGGGCCGCCCGGCAGGTTGTCCAGACCAAAGTCGATCATGTTCAGGGCGGTGAACACCTCGTTGATGCGCACCTTGAGCCGCGAGATGACGTCACAGCCCTGCTCGCTGTGCACGGTCATCGGCAGCAGGCCGTAGCCGACGAACGGGTGATCCGCACGCGTGTCGCGGGCGTGCCCGCTGGCGCGCACCATCGGGCCGACGTTGCTGAAGTCGCGGGCGATCTCCGGGTCAAGGCGGCCAATGCCGACGGTGCGCTGCTCGATGTTTGGCGTGCTGAGAAGCATGTCCACCAGCTCCTGCACGTCGCGGCGCATCTGCTGCGCCAGCTGACGGGTCTGGATCATGTCGTCCTTCAGCAGGTCGCGGCGGATCCCGCCGATCAGGTTCAGGCCGTAGGTTTTACGCGCCCCGGTGAGGATCTCCGCCATCTTCATCGACGCTTCGCGCACACGGAAGAACTGCATAAACCCGGAATCAAAGCCGACAAAGTGGCAGGCCAGACCGAGGTTCAGCAGGTGCGAGTGCAGGCGCTCCACCTCCAGCAGAATGGCGCGGATCATCTGCGCGCGCTCCGGCACCACGATCCCCATGCCGTTCTCCACCGAGGTGGTGTAGGCGGTGCTGTGGGCAAAGCCGCAGATGCCGCACACGCGGTCAGAGAGGAAGGTCACTTCGTTGTAGCCCATGCGGGTTTCCGCCAGCTTTTCCATGCCGCGATGGACGTAGAACAGGCGGTAGTCGGCGTCGATAATGTTTTCACCGTCGACGAACAGGCGGAAGTGGCCCGGCTCGTCAGAGGTGACGTGCAGCGGGCCGATCGGCACCACGTTATTCTTCTTGCTGCCCAGCTCGTTGATAAACTCGTAGGTTTCGCTGTCGGTGGTCGGCGCCGGACGCTGGCGGTAGTCCATGCTGTCTTTGCGCAGCGGATAGAGTTCGTCCGGCCAGTCGTCCGGTAGCACCAGGCGGCGCTCGTCCGGCAGGCCGACCGGCACCAGGCCGTACATGTCGCGCACTTCGCGCTCGCCCCAGACCGCGGCAGGCACGCGCGGCGTGACGGACGGGTATTCCGGCTTGTTCGGGTCGACTTCGACGCGCACGGTGAGCCAGCACTTTTCGCCCTGCTCCATCGACATTACGTAGTACACCGCATAGCTGCCGCACAGCTGGCGCTCGTCGTTGCCGAACAGTACCGACAGCCAGCCGCCCTGCCGGTAGTAGAGAAACTCCACCACTTCCGGCAGGTAGTTCACCTTAATAGTGACGGTTACCTGGTCTTTGGTTTGCCAGGATTCCTCCAGCACCACGCCGGGGAAAGCCTGATGCAACGCGGCGAGATACTGCTGACCTTTCTTTTCTTCAGACATAAAAATTCTCTTTAATCACGCCACCAGCAAGGAGACGAACGCTAAAAATGCAAAACCAAAACCGGCCCAGGTGATGCGTGACGTTTCGACAAAACGCAGGCGCGCCATGCTGTTTTCGAACAGGGCAATCACCAGCACGCCAACCAGCAGCTTGAGGACGGCAACCACGACGGCCAGCAGCAGACCGCCCGCGGAGAAGTGCGTCATCTGCCCCCACGGGAAGAAGACGCCGACAAACATCTGCAGCACCACCAGCTGTTTGAGGCTGATGCCCCACTTCAGAACCGCGAAGCCGTAGCCGCTGTACTCGGTAAGCGGCCCTTCCTGCAGCTCCTGCTCGGCTTCCGCCAGATCGAACGGCAGTTTGCCCATCTCAATGAAGGTGGCGAACGCGCAGGCGCACAGCGCCAGCACCAGCGGGATTGAGCGCGCCACCGGCCAGTGGTAAACGGTGTGGGTGATAAAGCTGATGTGGGTGGAACCCGCCACCTGCGCGGCGACCCACAGCCCCAGCAGCAGGATCGGCTCAACCAGCACGCCCAGCATCGCCTCGCGGCTGGCACCGATGCCGGTAAACGGGCTCCCGGTGTCGAGGCCCGCAATCGCAAAGAAGAAACGGGCGATGGCAAAGAGGTAGATAAGCGTAATCAGATCCCCGAGCGCCGGCAGCGGCGATCCCACCGTCACCACCGGCAGCGCGGTGGCGATGGTCAGCATGACGCCCACCATCACGAACGGCGTCAGGCGGAAGACCCAGCCTGCGGCATCCGGCGCCACGCCCTGACGAGAAAGCAGTTTGAAGAGATCGCGGTACTCCTGAAGCACCCCAGGCCCGCGACGGTTGTGCATCCGGGCGCGCGCCACGCGCGTGATGCCCGACAGCAGCGGCGCGGCGGCGAACAGCACCAGCGCCTGAAGAATTGCCAGTAACAGACTCATGTCAGGCTCCTCGTGAAATCACAATGACCACCAGCACCGCCAGCTCGATGACCGCCAGACGGCGGAACAGCGCGGGCGCGGCGGCGCTCTGCCAGCCGGGTACCCAGGCCACCGGATTCAACCAGTGGCGCAGCTTCAGCACGGCGGCGAAGTTCTCCTTCACCGGCATGGCGAAACCGTGGGCGGTGATAACCATCGACTGTTCATGTTCGTAGCCGCAGGCCCACGCCGCACCGCGCGCGCGGGAGGTGAGCCTGTCGCGTTTGAAGAACAGCATCAGGACGAGCGGCAGCAGCGGTGCGCCAATCAGCAGCAGCGCGATCATAGGCTGAGAGACGGTGGTATTCGCCACGGTCAGCGGCAGCGGAATGGCGTTGCCCAGCAGCGGCAACAGCCACGGCGCGGCGACGCCGCCCGCGATGCAGCACAGCGCCAGCGCGACCACGCTCACGCCCATCAACAACGGTGCGCAGCAGGCGTTTTCAGCTTCGCGGGTGCGCGGCGCGCCGAGGAAGGTCACGCCGTAGACTTTCGCCATGCACATCACCGCCAGCGCCCCGGTAATTGCCAGCCCGACCGCCAGCAGCGGGCCGAGCAAACGCGCGATAAAGAGATCGCTCTGACCGAGCGCGAAGAAGGACTGATAGATCACCCACTCCCCGGCAAAGCCGTTCAGCGGCGGCAGCGCGGCCATCGCCATCAGCCCGACCAGCATCGCCAGTGAAATTACCGGCATCTTTTTGCCAATCCCGCCCAGCTTTTCGATATCCCGATGGCCGGTGCGGAACCAGACGCTGCCCGCCCCGAGGAACAGGGTGCTTTTAAACAGGCTATGGTTAACAAGGTGATAAAGACCGCCGATAAAACCGGCCGCGATTAGCGCCGGATGATTGAGCGCCAGCCCGGTCACGCCCGCGCCAATACCGAGCAGGATGATGCCGATATTTTCAAGCGTGTGGTACGCCAGAAGACGCTGGATATTGTGCTCCATCAGCGCGTACAGGCCGCCGACGAACGCGGTAATCATTCCGGCGATCAGCAGCACAACGCCCCACCACAGCGGCGGTTGTCCGCCGGCCAGTGTAATCGCCAAAATTCCGAACAGACCCACTTTCATCACCACCACCGAAAACAGCGCGGCGGCGGGCGCGGAGGCATTCGCATGCGCCTGCGGCACCCAGCCGTGCAGCGGGATGATGCCAGCGAGCAGGCCAAAGCCGATAACGCCCAGCAGCCAGACGTCATTCCCCAGCGGATGCCCGTTGAGCGCAGAGAAATCCAGCGTGCCAAAGCGTTGCCACACCAGCCAGCAGGCCAGCGCCAGCAGCAGCGTCCCCAGGCGTCCCAGCGCAAACCACAGCTTGCCGGAGGCGCTGCAGCCCGTCAGGAACACGCCGCACAGCGCCATGATTTCCGCCATCACCACCAGCGCGCCGAGGTTGCTGGCGATAACGGTACAGACCGCCGTCGCCATCAGCAGATTGACCAGCAGGCCGTTGGCTTTAGCGTGCGGGTGGCGGTGCCAGTCGATATTGAACAGGCTGATAAACAGCCCGCACAGACCAAACGTCACCAGCCAGATGGCGTTCAGGGGCGTGATCTCAACGGTGTGCCGAATCAGCGGCATCACGGTTTCTGCGGACTGGCCGCCGAGCAGGACAACGCCGCCTGCCGCCAGCGTCATCAGGCTAGCTACCGCCCCGCCAATCCCGGCGATCGCGCCGCTCAGGGTTTTATGGAATGAGAAGATCAGCGCCAGAACAGCGGCGGCAGTAAAACAGGCTACCGCGCTGGTAATCATCATTGCCGCGTTCATTTCGCCCCCTCGTTAAGCGCCTGTAGCAGAGAAAGGTCGCCAAAATCACTGTTGATGGTCAGCTCGCGTTTACGCTTGCTGGTACGGGCGATGTCGCGAATGTTAACCAGAATCAATGCCTTAGTCGGGCAGGTGCGCACGCAGGCCGGACCCTGCTCATCGAAGCTGCACAGGTCGCACTTCACCGCCACGGCGCGGATGCCGGGCACCCAGTCCAGCAGCGTGCTTACGCGTGCCGGAGCCGGTGGCGCAGGCGGGGCTTTTGGCGAGTTAGCGTTCGCCGGAATGTGCAGCGGACGGCTGCCGGAAAATTCAATCGCGCCAAACGGGCAGGCGATGCCGCACAGCTTGCAGCTTACGCACAGGCTTTCGTTCAGCTGGACAGCGCCATCAACACGGGTGATGGCATTCACTGGGCAGACACCCGCGCAGGGAGCATCTTCACAGTGATGGCAGAGCTGCGGGGCAGACTCTTTTTCATTACGCATGACGTGCAGGCGCGGCATGGACTGCAGCCCATGCAGGCGATGCGTTTCCGAACACGCCGCCTCACAGGTTCGACAGCCAATACAGACCGTCGAGTCGGCAATTACAAAACGGTTCACCGGGTCATCCTCTGGTGATAGTCATTTTTGACGAAAAACTGTCTTGTCGACACTTCTCGACACGCAAGGGTCAGGCCACGTTCGCTGAGGTATTTCCGTCCATCAGCTGCTTCAGGTTGACCGGGAGATCGCGTTCAACGGCGGCGTACAGGCCGTTATAGACCGGCGCGATTTTTTCCAGATAGTGCTCCAGCACCTGCTGGCGATCGCGGTTGCTGACGTGGCCGTCCACCATGCCGTCGGCCATCAGCTGCGCCTTCGCAATACACTGTTTTTCGCCGTCTTTTGTCTCGAGGTGGTACTCAATGGTGTGGCTGTTGAAGTTATCCGCCAGGGTCACGTTAATGGTGAAATGGCCGAACAGGACAAAGCTCATATCCCCCTGTGCCGCGCA
Organism: Enterobacter sp. C6; assembly: GCF_008122455.1. Classification (NCBI taxonomy): domain Bacteria; kingdom Pseudomonadati; phylum Pseudomonadota; class Gammaproteobacteria; order Enterobacterales; family Enterobacteriaceae; genus Enterobacter; species Enterobacter sp. C6. Next base: position 8,192 of record NZ_QPFW01000207.1, on the reverse strand, counting down.
GCTCATCGCGTGGTGAAGACGCGCTTTCGAGAGGGTAATGCCCTGAACCAGCGAGTTGCAGTAAAGGTGCCACTGGTCCTGCAGCTGCTGATGACGCTGCGCGATGTAATCCGCTTTTTCGCTGATTTCCCAAATAGTCATAGAAGGTATCCGTTTAATGGAGATAGCGGCTGTTAAGCAGATTCCATGCCAGTTTTTATCTTTATGATTTTTAATGTGTTTAATTGCAAAACCGCTGTCAACGCCGCGGTGTCGACGTGTCATTTCGACAGCGTTGACATCGTCACGCCTTAACAAAAATCAAGCTGGCATCGTTATTGCATTCAATGGCGCAATTCACTGAGGAGGCGTCATGCACGAAATCACCCTCTGCCAGCGGGCTCTGGAACTTATCGAGCAGCAGGCAGTGCAAAACCACGCGAAACGCGTTACCGGCGTCTGGCTGAAGGTCGGGGCGTTTTCCTGCGTCGAGACCAGCGCCCTGAATTTCTGTTTTGAACTGGTGTGCCGCGGCACGCTGGCGGAAGGCTGCGAACTGCATATTGAAGAGCAGCAGGCGGAGTGCTGGTGCGAACAGTGCCAGCAGTACGTCACCCTGCTGTCATCAAAGGTTCAGCGCTGTCCGCAGTGTCAGAGCACCGGTCTTCGCATCGTGGCGGATGACGGCATGCAGATCCAACGTCTCGAAATCGAGAAGGAGTAAAGTATGTGTAGTACCTGCGGTTGCGCCGAAGGCAACCTGTATATAGAAGGGGATGAACATCGCCCCCATTCCGCGTTTCGCTCCGCGCCCTTTTCTCCTGCCCCACGACCTTCTGCGGCACTGACCGGTATCACCTTCGCTCCGCAGCGCTCCGAAGTGGGCGATCTGCACTACGGCCACGGGGAGGCGGGCACCCACGCGCCGGGCATCAGCCAGCGCCAGATGTTGGAGGTGGAAATCAACGTGCTGGACAAAAATAACCAGATCGCCGCCCGCAACCGCGCGCGCTTTGCCACCCGCAAACAGCTGGTGCTAAATCTGGTCTCCAGCCCCGGCTCCGGCAAAACCACGCTGTTAACGGAAACGCTCAAGCGCCTGAACAGACGCGTCTCCTGCGCGGTGATTGAAGGCGACCAGCAAACCGTTAACGACGCGGCGCGTATTCGCGAAACCGGCACCCCGGCGATTCAGGTTAATACCGGCAAAGGCTGCCACCTGGATGCGCAGATGATTGCCGACGCCGCCCCGCGTCTGCCGCTGGCGGATGACGGAATTCTGTTTATTGAAAACGTCGGCAACCTGGTCTGCCCGGCGAGCTTCGACCTGGGCGAACGGCACAAGGTGGCGGTGCTTTCGGTGACCGAAGGCGAAGACAAACCGCTGAAGTACCCGCATATGTTTGCCGCCGCGTCCGTCATGCTGCTGAACAAAGTCGACCTGCTGCCGTACCTGAATTTCGACGTGGATAAGTGCCTGGCTTATGCCCGTGAAGTGAATCCGGAGATTGAGATCCTGCTGGTCTCCGCCACGCGCGGTGACGGCATGGACAGTTGGCTACAGTGGCTGGAGAACGAGCGATGTGCATAGGCGTCCCTGGACAAATTTACGCCATCGACGGTAATCAGGCCAAAGTCGAGGTCTGCGGCATCCTGCGCGACGTGGACCTGACGCTGGTGGGCAACACAGATGAAACGGGCGCATCGCGTCTCGGCCAGTGGGTGCTGGTGCACGTGGGGTTCGCCATGAGCGTGATTAACGAAGCGGAAGCCCGCGACACGCTCGACGCCCTGCAAAATATGTTCGACGTGGAGCCTGACGTGGGCGCGCTGCTGTACGGCGAGGAGCGGTAATCATGCGTTACGTTGATGAATACCGCGCGCCGGAGCAGGTGCTGCAGCTTATCGGCTACCTGAAAACGCGCGCAGCGCTGCTGGACTATACGAAAGAAAGACCGCTGCGGATCATGGAGGTGTGCGGCGGGCACACGCACGCCATCTTCAAATTTGGCCTCGACCAGCTGCTGCCGGAGAACATCGAGTTTATCCACGGCCCCGGCTGCCCGGTCTGCGTGCTGCCGATGGGGCGCATCGACAGCTGTATTGAAATTGCCAGCCAGCCCGACGTCATTTTCTGCACCTTTGGCGACGCGATGCGCGTGCCGGGGAAAAACGGCTCGCTGCTGCAGGCAAAAGCGCGCGGTGCGGACGTGCGGATCGTCTATTCGCCGATGGATGCCCTGACGCTGGCAGAGAATAATCCCGCGCGTAAGGTGGTGTTCTTTGGCCTGGGGTTTGAAACCACCATGCCCGCCACCGCCATCACGCTGCAGCAGGCGAAAGCGCGCGGCGTCGATAACTTTTTCTTCTTCTGCCAGCACATTACGCTTATCCCCACCCTGCGCAGCCTGCTGGAAGAGCCGGGAAACGGCATTGACGCCTTTCTGGCACCGGGGCATGTCAGCATGGTGATTGGCACAGACGCCTACGGTTTTATCGCTGAACAGTACAATCGTCCGTTAGTGGTCGCTGGTTTCGAACCACTTGATCTACTGCAAGGTGTCACCATGCTGGTTGAGCAGAAAATAGCGGCCCTGAGTGCAGTGGAAAACCAGTACCGGCGCGTGGTGCCGGATGCGGGAAATGAACGGGCACAGCAGGCAATAGCCGACGTGTTTAGCGTTGAGGGCGACAGCGAATGGCGTGGTCTGGGGCTGATTGCCGAATCCGGCGTGCGCCTGACGTCAGCCTATCGCACATTCGACGCTGAAGCGCATTTCCGCCCGCAGCCGCAGCAGGTTTGCGACGATCCACGGGCCCGCTGCGGCGAGGTGCTCACCGGCAAATGCAAACCGCATCAGTGCCCGTTATTTGGCAATACCTGCAACCCGCAAACGGCGTTTGGCGCGCTGATGGTCTCCTCCGAAGGGGCGTGTGCCGCGTGGTATCAGTATCGCAACCAGGAGAGTGAAGCATGAATACGGTTGAAATGGCGCACGGTAGCGGCGGACAGGCGATGCAGCAGCTCATTAACCGGCTATTTATGTCGGCCTTTAACAACTCCTGGCTCGCCGAACAGGAAGACCAGGCGCGCATTGACCTCGCCACCCTCACCGCCCAGGGCGACAGGCTGGCCTTCTCCACCGACAGCTACGTCATTGACCCGCTGTTCTTCCCGGGTGGCGATATCGGCAAGCTCGCCGTCTGCGGCACGGCCAACGACGTGGCCGTCAGCGGCGCCGTTCCGCGCTACCTCTCCTGCGGGTTTATCCTCGAAGAGGGCCTGCCGATGGAGACGCTCACGGCAGTGGTCAACAGCATGGCGCAGACCGCGCGCGAGGCGGGGATAGCTATCGTCACCGGCGACACCAAAGTGGTGCAGCGCGGCGCGGCCGACAAGCTGTTTATCAACACCGCCGGCATGGGCGCGATCCCCGCCGATATTCACTGGGGCGCGCAGCAGCTTAGCGTGGGCGACGTGCTGATCGTGACCGGAACGCTAGGCTGCCACGGGGCGACCATCCTTAACCTGCGCGAAGGCCTGGGGCTGGACGGGGAACTGCGCAGCGACTGCGCGGTGCTCACCCCGCTGATTCAGACGCTGCGGGCCGTACCCGGCGTCAAGGCCCTGAGGGACGCCACGCGAGGCGGCGTGAATGCCGTGGCCCACGAATTTGCAGCAAGCTGCGGGTATGGGATTGAACTCACCGAGCGCAGCCTGCCCGTTAAGCCCGCCGTTCGTGGGCTCTGCGAACTGTTGGGGCTGGAACCGCTTAACTTCGCAAACGAAGGCAAACTGGTGATTGGCGTTGAACGCGCGGCAGCGGAAGCCGTTCTTGAACAGCTGCGGGCTCATCCGTCAGGAAAAGAGGCGGCAATGATTGGTGAAGTGGTTGAGCGCAAAGGGGTGCGCCTGACCGGGCTTTATGGCGTGAAGCGCACGCTGGATCTGCCGCACGCGGAACCTTTACCCCGTATTTGCTAGAACCGCGCCAAAAGCGGTCAGCATGGATTTTTTTGCTCGTTTCTACTGGAAAGCACTATGCCGTATACACCGATGAGCGATCTTGGACAGCAGGGCCTGTTTGACATCACGCGCACACTTTTACAGCAGCCCGATCTCGGCGCGCTGAGCGATGCCCTGACCCGGCTGGTCAGGCAGTCGGCGCTGGCCGACAGCACCGCGATTGTACTGTGGCATAGCGGAACGCACCGCGCGAGCTACTACTCAACGCGTGACAATGGCAAAACGTTTGAATACGAAGACGAAACGTATCTCGCGCATGGCCCGGTGCGCCGCATTCTCTCCCGACCTGAAGTGCTGCACTGCAACTTTGAGGAGTTCCGCCAGGCGTGGCCGCGGCTGGCACAGAGCAACCTTTATCAGCCTTTCGGGCATTACTGCATGTTGCCGCTGGCGGCAGAGGGTCAGATTTTTGGCGGCTGCGAGTTTATCCGCACCACCGACCAGCCCTGGAGCGAGGCGGAATACGAACGCCTGCACACCTTTACCCAGATTGTGGCCGTCGTCGCTGAGCAGATCCAAAGCCGCGTGACCAATAATGTGGATTACGACATGCTGAGCCGCGAACGCGACAACTTCCGCATTCTGGTCGCCATCACTAACGCCGTGCTGTCACGGCTCGACATGGATGAACTGGTGAGCGAAGTCTCGAAAGAGATCCATCACTATTTCAAAATCGACGCCATCAGCATTGCGCTTCGCGGCCATCGCAAGGGCAAGCTGAACATCTACTCCACGCATTATCTTGATGAAGCCAACCCGGCACACGAGCAGAGCGAAGTGGATGAAGCGGGGACCCTTTCTGAACGAGTCTTCAAAAGCAAAGAGATCCTCCTGCTCAACCTGAACGAGCAGGACCCGGCAGCGCCGTACGAGCGGATGCTGTTTAACACCTGGGGCAACAAAATTCAGACCCTGTGCCTGCTGCCGCTGATGTCCGGCAACACCATGCTGGGCGTGCTTAAGCTGGCGCAGTGTGAGGAGGGCGTGTTCACCACCGCCAACCTGAAGCTGCTGCGTCAGATCGCCGAACGTATTTCCATCGCCCTGGATAACGCCCTCGCCTATCAGGAAATTCATCGTCTGAAAGAGCGTCTGGTGGATGAGAACCTGGCCCTGACCGAACAGCTCAACAACGTGGACAGCGAGTTTGGTGAAATCATCGGGCGCAGCGACGCCATGTACAGCGTGCTCAAGCAGGTCGAGATGGTGGCGCAAAGCGACAGCACGGTGCTGATCCTGGGTGAAACCGGTACGGGTAAAGAGCTGATTGCCCGCGCCATCCACAACCTGAGCAACCGCAACAGCCGTCGGATGGTGAAGATGAACTGCGCCGCGATGCCCGCAGGGCTGCTGGAAAGCGATCTGTTCGGCCACGAGCGCGGTGCATTCACCGGGGCAAGCAGTCAGCGGCTGGGCCGTTTTGAGCTGGCGGACAAAAGCTCGCTGTTTCTCGACGAAGTGGGCGATATGCCGCTGGAGCTACAGCCGAAACTGCTGCGCGTATTGCAGGAGCAGGAGTTTGAGCGCCTGGGAAGCAACAAGCTTATCCAGACCGACGTGCGGCTGATTGCCGCCACCAACCGCGATCTGAAAAAAATGGTCGCCGACCGCGAGTTTCGCAGCGACCTTTACTATCGCCTGAACGTGTTCCCGATCTTCCTGCCGCCGCTGCGCGAGCGCCCGGAAGATATCCCCCTGCTGGTCAAAGCGTTTACCGCCAAGATCGCGCGCAGGATGGGGCGAAATATCGACAGCATTCCTGCCGAGACGTTGCGTACCCTTTCATCGATGGAGTGGCCCGGCAACGTGCGCGAGCTGGAAAACGTCATCGAACGTGCGGTGCTGCTGACGCGGGGGAATGTGCTGCAGCTCTCCCTGCCTGAAGTGACGCCGCCTGACGTGACCCTGCCCGCCGCCGAGACAGCGAAAGAGGGAGAAGATGAATATCAGCTCATTATGCGCGTGCTGAAAGAGACCAACGGCGTAGTCGCCGGGCCGAAAGGTGCCGCCCAGCGCCTGGGGTTAAAACGCACCACCCTGCTGTCGCGCATGAAGCGACTCGGGATTGAGAAAGAGAGCCTGGCTTAAGCCCCTACTCTGGCGGTGTTTTCTGGCACCGCCTTTCGTTACCCCGCGCAATTGTCCCTCATTGACACAAAATCGTTTCCTCTGTATAAAATTCCGCCTTAATAATGAGTTTCATTTGCATCAATAATAATATTAATCAAGGGTAGCGTTTCATGAAGAAGGTCATCTGCGCGTTAGGCCTGGCGGTTGCGTCGGTCAGTTCTGCTCTGGCAACCACATATCCTCTGACCATTGAAAACTGTGGCTATAAAGAAACATTCACCAAAGCGCCGGAACGCGTCGTGGCCCTGGGCCAGAATACCGTCGAAATTTTGCTCCTGCTGGGGCTGGAAGATAAGGTGAAGGCCAGCGCCTTCTGGCCGACCAAAGTGCTGCCGCAGTTGGCGGAACAGAACGCAAAAATCAAAACGCTGACGGTAGAAATCCCGACGCTGGAATCCATCCTTTCGCAAAACCCTGATTTTGTTCCTGCCCAGCTTCCTCTGCTGCTTGGGCCGGAGAGTAAGGTCGCAAAGCGTGAAGATCTGGCCACTGTCGGCGTGAACAGCTATTTATCACCGGGCATGTGCGCGACCAAAAAGGCCGCCGGCGATATGTACGGCAGCCGCCAGAAGCTGTGGGATATGACCTATCTCTATAAAGAGATTGAGGATTTCGCTAAAATTTTCAACGTTGAAGATCGCGGCCAGGCCGTGATTGCCGATTTCAAAAAGCGCGAGGCCGACCTGCGTAAGGAATTCGGCAAGAACAAAAAAGACCTGTCGTTTGTCTTCTGGTTCTCCAGCTCATCCCCTTCTGCGGACGCCTACGTCGGCGGTAAAAACAGCGCCTCAGGGTTCATCGCTGACGTGCTGGGCGGGCATAACGCCATCACCTCCGAGACCGAATGGCCGACCGTGGGTTGGGAGAGCATTATTGCCGCCAATCCGGATGTGATTGTGGTCTCCAGCCTGGACCGCAACCGCTGGGCGCTGGATAACGCACAAGAGAAAATCAAATTCCTGAAGAGCGATCCGGCGGTCAGCCAGCTGGACGCGGTAAAAAAAGGCCACATCGTGGTGATGGACGGCCAGGCGATGAATCCGACGATCCGCACGATTTACGGGGCTGAGCAGGTCGGCGAACAGCTCAGAAAGCTGGGGCTGAACTGATGACATCCGCCGTTCTTCAGGCCCGGCAGAGCCTGGTTCTGACGACCTCGGCTTTGCTCGCCCTGGTACTGTTATTTCTGGTGATCGCCCTGAGCGTCAGCGTCGGCGAGCTGTCCATCCCGCTGGATAACGTGTTTTACGCCATCAGCAATAAAATGGGGCTTACCGAGGTTCCGCTCACTCGCATCTATGAGAGCGTCATCTGGGACTTTCGCCTGAGCCGCGCGCTGGTGGCGGCCTGCTGCGGCGCGGGGCTGGCCATCTGCGGAGCCGTATTGCAGAGCCTGCTGAAGAACGCGCTGGCGGAACCCTACGTGCTCGGCGTGTCCGCGGGCGCGTCGACCGGGGCGGTTTCTGTCGTCGTATTGGGGATCGGCACCGGTGCGGTCTCCCTCTCTGCCGGTGCCTTTGCCGGGGCGTTCGCCGCGTTTGCGTTTGTCGCGTTTCTGACGAACGGCGCGCGCGGCGGGAATGAACGGACCATTCTGGCAGGGGTCGCCGCCTCGCAGCTTTTCAACGCCATTACCGCCTACACCATCAGCACCTCCGCCAGCGCCCAGCAGGCGCGCGACGTGATGTTCTGGCTGCTGGGCAGCTTCAGCGGCGTACGCTGGCCTGAATTCCAGCTGGCGCTGGTCGTGGTACTGATTGGATTAGCCGTTTGCCTCTACTATTCCCGGGCGCTGGATGCCTTCACGTTCGGTGATGACGCCGCCGCCTCTTTAGGTATTGCCGTCCCGTGGGTGCGCCTGACGCTCTTTACCACTACCGCGCTGATTACCGCGACCATCGTCAGCATGGCGGGGTCAATCGGCTTTGTCGGGCTGGTGGTGCCGCACGTGATGCGCTTCCTGTTCGGGCCGCTGCACCGCACGCTGCTGATTGCCAGCGCGCTGGCAGGGGCGATCCTGATGGTGCTGGCAGACATTGCCTCGCGCATGCTGATT
>NZ_QPFW01000206.1:0-31091 GCF_008122455.1 Enterobacter sp. C6 | reverse complement strand
GTGCCTGCCGTCCGCGATTGTGCGCCTGGCGCTGGATCTGGCAGGGATTATTCTGGCGGCCGCCGGTCTGGGCTTCCTCGGCCTTGGCGCACGCCCTCCAATGGCCGAATGGGGCGCGATGATCGCCGACGGCATGCAGGTGATTTTCGATCAGTGGTGGATTGCCGCCATTCCGGGCGGGGCGATTCTGTTTGCCAGCCTGGCCTTTAACCTGCTGGGCGACGGCCTGCGCGACGTACTGGAGCCACAGCATGACTGAACACTGCGTCATCGTCGATGCGCTGAATATCGACTACCCCGCCGCGCGCGTGGTCAACAACCTGAGCTTCACGCTTGGCAACGAGCGGCTGGCGCTGGTGGGGGAATCCGGCTCCGGCAAGTCGATGTCCGCCCGCGCCCTGATGGGGCTGGTGCGTAAGCCCGGCATCGTAAGCGCTAACCGGCTTAACGTGCTCGGCAACGACCTGCTGACCCTAAGCCCCCGCCGCTGGCAGGCGCTGCGCGGCAACGGGATTGCGATGGTCCTGCAGGACCCGCGCTACGCCCTTAACCCCGTGAAAACCGTCGCCGCCCAGCTTGATGAGGCACTTACGCTGCATCAGCGGCTGCCGCGTTCAGAACGCCAGGCACGCATTCACGACATCATCCGCGCCGTCGGGCTGAGCGAGAACGTGCTGTCCCGCTACCCCGGTGAGCTTTCCGGGGGCATGGGCCAGCGGGTGATGATTGCGATTGCGCTCGTCAACAACCCGCAGGTGCTGATTGCCGACGAACCTACCTCCGCGCTGGACGCCCGCCTGCGTAGCCAGATCCTCGAACTGCTGGTGCAGCAGTGCGAAGAACGCCGGATGGCGATGCTGTTAATCAGCCACGATCTGCCGCTGGTGGCGGAGCACTGCGACCGCGTGCTGGTGATGTATCAGGGCGAAAAGGTGGATGAGATGGCGGCGAGCCAGCTTCCGCAGGCAACGCATCCGTACACGCGCACCCTGTGGACCTGTCGTCCAGACGCCCATACTTATGGACAGATGCTGCCAACGCTCGACCGTTCGCAGCCGTGGAAGGAGGCCGACAATGACGCTCGTTGAAGTAAAGGATCTCCAGGTGAGCTTCGGGGAGAAAACGGCGGTGTCCGCCGCCAGCTTTGCCATCGAGAAAGGTGAAACCTTCAGCCTGATAGGTGAATCCGGCTGCGGGAAATCGACGATTCTGCGCGTGCTGGCAGGGCTGCAGCGCGAGTGGCGCGGCAATATTGCGCTGCTGGCAGAAACGTTAACGCCTGGGCGACGTTTTGAAGGAGAGCTTCGCCGCAACGTACAGATGGTGTTTCAGGATCCGTGGGCGTCGCTGCACCCGAACCACACCATTGCGCGCACGCTGTCGGAGCCGTTAAGCATCCATGGCGAGACGCAAATCGCGGAAAAGGTGACCAATGCACTGCACGAGGTGGGGCTTTCTGCCGACGCGGGTAAACGTTATCCGCACCAGCTTTCCGGCGGCCAGCGCCAGCGCGTGGCGATTGCCCGCGCGCTGCTGCTGCGCCCGCAGCTTCTGCTGCTGGACGAGCCGACCTCGGCGCTGGATATGTCCGTGCAGGCGGAGATCCTGAACCTGCTCAACCGCCTGAAGGCCGAGCACGAGATGACCTATCTGCTGGTGAGTCACGATGCGGACGTGATTGCCCATATGTCCGACCGGGCGGCGTTTATGTCGCACGGGGAGATCCAGAAGGTGTTTGACCGTGAGGCGATGTTACGGGGCGAGCACAGGATGGGTTAAGTTTTCCAGGCCGGGTAAGGCATCGCCGCCACCCGGCAAAAAAAATCACTTCAGCAGCTTCACCGTGGCATCAATGTCGATCTCATCTTCGGTGAAGATCAGCGTCGTGTTCTGGAAGGTGGTGATTGCCAGCTTCTTCACCGTGCGCATTTCGCCCGGCTTTTTATCAGATTTCGGCTTGATGCTGTTCATCAGCAGCCCCACCGACAGCACCGCATTCTCTTTGTCGATTTTGGTATCAACCGGCTCTTCTTCGTTAAACACCACGAAGGATTTGATGGAGGTGAGCTTCACGCGCTCGCCCGCAATAAAGAGATGTTTGCTTTCCGGGATCACCTTCACTGCGTAGGCGGAAAGGCCTTTGTTGTTGGTGGTTGGCTCGAAGGTCACCGCGGCATCTTTCTTAATCAGATCGGGGTTCGCGACCTTAATCACATGAAAATAGCGGTTATCGCCGTTTTCATCTTTGATAAATCCAAAGCCTTTATCTTTAAACCACGTTGTGATTGTACCGTTCATCGCTGTTACCGCCTGTCAGATCGTAATGACTAAAGTTTTGCAGCGCGCAGTGTAATGCACAATGGCGGAGGAGACAAAAAAAAGCCCCTGCACGGGTGCAGGGGAAAACTCATGTCAGAGCTTATTAGAATTTAGTTGAACACCATCCCACCATCAATTAAGAGCGACTGGCCGGTCATGTAGTCGGAATCCGGCCCAGCCAGGTATGAGACGCAGGCGGCGACATCTTCCGGTTCGGACAGGCGGCCAAGCGTAATGCGTTTGGCAAAGGTTTCAGTCCCGTAACCGAGCGGTTTACCCGCCGCCTCGGAGACCTGACGGTCGATCTCTGCCCACATCGGCGTTTTAACGATGCCCGGACAGTAGGCGTTAACGGTTATCCCCAGCGGCGCGAGATCCCGTGCCGCGGTCTGGGTCAAGCCGCGCACCGCGAACTTGCTGGAACTGTAGACCGCCAGCTCCGGGTTGCCGGTGTGGCCCGCCTGGGAGCAGGCGTTGATGATCTTGCCGCCGTGCCCCTCTTTGCGGAACGCGTCAATCGCGGCCTGGATCCCCCAGATCACCCCTTTCACGTTAATGTTGTAGACCTTGTCGACAATATCCGGCGTGATGGATTCAATTGGGGTAGACGGCGCAATCCCGGCGTTATTGACGATCACGTTGAATCCGCCCAGCGCGGTGCGGGCTTTCTCCACCGCCGCAAATACCTGTTCGCGGTCAGAGACATCCACCTTCACGGCGACGGCGTTCCCGCCGTTACGGATGATTTCATCGGCGACGGCTCTTGCCGTCTCCACGTTATAGTCGGCGATGGCGACGGCAAAGCCATCTTTCACCAGGCGAAGCGCGATCGCTTTACCAATCCCCTGGCCTGAGCCTGTTACGAGAGCAACTTTTTGCATTTCTCTGTCCTTATGTTGATTCACAAAATCTGGCTGAGATGGAGCTGGCCCATCAGCAGCGGGTTATCGCTGTAGTCGACGGGAATGGCCACCACGGCCGGGCCATCCACATCCATCGCCGCACGCAGCGTGGGTTCGAGCGCGTCGGCGCTCTCCACGGCAAAGCCTTTCGCGCCAAAGGCGTCGGCATAGACTTTGAAATCGACCGGGCCAAACTCGACGCCGGAAAGACGCTGGTATTTTTTCTCTTCCTGAATGGCAACCATGTTGTAGCCGTTATCCACCCAGATGATGTGCAGCACGTTAGCGTTGAGGCGCACCGCGGTTTCCAGCTCCATGCTCGACTGCAGGAAGCCGCCGTCACCGGAGACCGACACCACCTTGCGGCTCGGGTTGACCAGCCACGCGCCAATGGCCCACGGCAGCGCGACGCCCATGGTCTGCTGACCGTTGGAGATCATCACCTGACGTGCCCGGAAGCTGTAGAGATAGCGGGCGATCCAGATGTGGAAGCTGCCCATGTCGACGGTGAGCGTCACGTCGTTATTCACGATGTCCTGCATGGCGCGCACGATGCGCAGCGGATGCAGGGCAAACTGGTTGAGCGAGGCGCCGCGACGATCGAGCAGATCGCGCTGATGCTGGCGATCGACCAGAATTTCGGAGGCCCGCTGGCTTAGCTCAAGCTTATGGTCGATACGGTTAGCGAGCTGATTCAGCGTTTCGGCGATGTCCCCCACCAGCTCCAGATCCGGCACGTAGTTTCGTTCTTCATAGGCAGGCAGCACATCGATGTGCACCAGCGTAGCGTCGCCGCTGTTCCACATGGACGGCTCGTATTCCACCGGGCTGTAGCCGATGCAGATAATCAGATCCGCCAGATGGAGCAGCCGGTCGCCCGCCTGGTTATTGAAGAGACCGACGCGTCCGGCGAAGCGGGTGAAGTGCTCCTGGTTCACCGCCCCGGCGGCCTGATAGGTGCTGGTGACCGGAATACGGCTTTTCTCCAGCAGCTTGCGCAGCGCGGCGCTGTTTGCTGGCTGGCTCGCCATCAGCCCCAGCAGAATGACCGGGTTTTTGGCCTTCTCGATAAGCTTCGCTACATCGTTGATGGCGGATTCCGGTGCCGGCCCCATCAGCGCGGGACCGCTGGCGGGCAAAATTGCCCCCGTGGCGGGCTGGTCGACAATATCCTGCGGCAGGCTGACGAATGCGCCCCCCGGCCTGCCGTGCTCGGCGGCGCGAAACGCGTTGGAAACCACCTCAGCAATCGCGTCCGGCGCACTCACCTCCACGGCGTATTTGGTGACCGGGCTGAACATGGCGACGGTGTCCATGCTCTGGTGCACCAGCTTGGCTTTATCTGCCCGCTTCACCGCCCCGCCCAGCGCCACCACAGGGTCGCCTTCGCTGTTGGCGGTGGCAATGCCGGTGATCAGGTTGGAACAGCCCGGCCCGGAGGTCACCAGCGCCACCCCGGCCTTGCCGGTCAGACGCCCTACCGCCGCCGCCATAAACGCCGCGTTGGCTTCGTGACGCACCGGAATAATCTCGATGGAGGAATCCAGCAGGGAGTCAAAGACCTTGTCGATTTTCGCCCCCGGGATCCCGAACACCTGCTTCACGCCCTGCGCTTCCAGCTGGCCAACAACCAAATCGGCGCCGTGCGCCCACTGACGTGACTGTTTCTCACTGTTCACGGTAGTTCTCCTGTTAGTTTTCGACGGCACGGATCGCCGCATCCAGATTGCTGGGGTGAAGGTTGGCCTGTAAAAAGGCGCTGTCGGCGGGCAGATCGATCATCAGCTTGTGAATTTCACCGAAGGTGAGGACGCCGCTCTCCAGCTGGTAGTCGAGCAGATGGCCCCCGCCCTGACGGTCGTCGGTGATGAAATGCTCGTGATAGCCCGCCACGTTGATGCCCTGCATATGCTGCGGCGTGCGGAACCCGACCAGCACGCCCTCGCGCTGGTTGAAGCGGAACACCGGCTGGTCGTCCAGCACGTCGGTCATCGCGCGGTACGGCGGCTTCTGGCGCGGTACGGTGCGGGTGTGGGCGTGACGGAAGTTGCCGTCGATGCGCAGCGCGCAGAACAGGTTATCGGAGGGGATCTGCTGGTCGATGACGTCGTGGATCTGCTGACGGCTCACCGGCGCATCGAAAGTTTTGCGGTACTGCGGCTGGAACCAGGTCATGACCGCGAACGGCGTTTTCTGCTCCGGCTTCGCGGCCCGGGCGCTGCCGTCGGCGCGCAGCTGGTACACCTGGCTGCTGAAGGCAATCATTTCGCCGTCCAGCTCGTTGAAGGTACCCAGACCAAAATCACCGTGTGCCAGCAGATCGGCGATGGTGGTCTCTCCTTCATACACGCCGCTTAACAGGGCGCTCATTAGCGATGTCTGATAGATCACGCTGTCAGGATGCTGGGCGAAGAACCCGCGCAGGGTCTCACACAAACTGGCCTCACAGTCGCAGGCAGATGAATGCATCATCATGCTCGTCCTCTTCAACTTTATTTAGAAAGGTTAAATAAATGTTGACCCGATTCAGCAGAGAGTTCCAATATAGAAACCATGCTGGTTTGAGACGTTTTAGATATGGAACTTCGTTATCTGCGGTATTTTGTCGCGGTTGCACGCGAGCGACACTTCACCAGGGCGGCCGAAGCGCTGGGTATTTCACAGCCTCCTCTGAGTCAGCAAATCAAACGGCTCGAAGAGGAAGTGGGCACGCCGTTGTTCAGACGTCTGACGCGGGGCGTGGAGCTGACCGAAGCGGGAGAAGCCTTCTATGAGGATGCCTGCAAGATCCTGGCGCTGAGCGATGCCGCGCTGGAGAAAGCCCGCGGCATCGCGCGCGGGCTGAACGGCAACCTGTCGATTGGCATCACCAGCTCCGACGCTTTTCATCCCAAAATTTTTACCCTGATTCGCCAGTTTCAGGTGCAGAACATGGCGGTGCAGGTTCACCAGGTGGAAGCCAATATGTCGTCGCTGACGACGATGCTGGCAGAGGGTGAACTGGATATCGCCTTCGTGCGCCTGCCGTGCGAGAGCAGCAAGGCGTTCGAGTTAAAAATCCTCGACCGGGAGCCGATGGTGGTGGCGCTGCATCGCGATCATCCGCTGGCGGCGTGCGATTCGCTGGCGTTAGAGCAGCTTCGGGAGACGCCGGTGGTGTTGTTCCCGCAGGAGGTCGCGCCGGGCCTGTATGACCGGGTTCACGGCTGCTGCGAGCGGGCCGGGATTGACGTGCAGCACGCGCTGCAGTCGTCGCAGCTTTCGTCCTCCCTGAGCATGGTCTCTGCTGGCGGCGGGTTCGCGCTGGTGCCGAAATCCATGGCGGCCATTTCGCCGCCGAATGTCACCTATCACACGCTGAGTTCACCGGAGCTTTATACCGATATCGCGCTCTGCTGGCGGCGTTTTGAACGTTCGCGGACGGTAAAGCGGTTTTTGACGATGCTGAGCGAGGGGTGACGGCAGTGCGGCTGTGCCCGGCGGCGCTTCGCTTGCACGGGCCTACGGTTCGTGTCGCTTTTCTTTCTCTTGTAGGCCGGGTAAGGCGCAGCCGCCACCCGGCAATGCCAGCCTCTGTCGTCAAATCACGGGATCTTAGAACGGTAAAGGTCTTGTTGATGCACGCTTCGGTACTACGTTTTCCTGGTAATTGTCTGCCGCAAACCATCTGTTACTCTGGCTGTGCTCAAAGGATGACAAGGAAGAACAATGCTGAACCCCGGATTCGTTACCCGCAAAGCGCTTGCTCAGTGGCGTAATGTTCCTGCTTTTCTCCCCCAGTTCCAGTTTCATGAAAAACACCGAGCGGTCATTCATACTGCGCATCCTGAAAATATTCTGCCGTTGATTGCCAACTTTGACGTCCGGCAAGATGCCGTGATTCGTCGGCTGATGTCTTTGCGGCAATTGCCGCAAAGATTTCTGCGCAATCAGCAGGCTAACTCAATCAGCAACTTTGGGTTGCACAGCTTTACGCTTTTGAAAAGCTCAGCCTCTGAGCTCAGCTACGGCTTAAAAGGCCAATTCTGGAGGACTGATTTCGGTCTGGAAAACGCACCGGATGCCATTGCTTTTCAGTCTCCAGCCGCGCCGGGCAGCGCAAAACTGTTGCTCCGCTACCAGGTAACGGAACTGGCGCCGGGTCAACATGAACTCTGTACGGAGACCTTCGTTTATTGTCCGGACAAACGTACTCACCTAAAAATGGTAGCCTACTGGCTGGCAATACGGGCCGGGAGCGGCTGGATCCGAAGAAGGACGCTGAAAGCGGTTAAGTCGAATATCGAAGGGCTGGAATGAGCGAGGAGCAGCGCTATGCTGCATAGAAAACAGTCTTACCTTTGGCCTTTATCATAATGATCATCAGATTGGTTTCGCGCGTCTGATCCCCCCCCTGTTCAGCTCCCCGTTGACTTATTCACTCTGTGTTTTCATCATCCGTTTCTGAGACAACGCGAACCCGTTCGGTCTGTGAAGATCGAACGTAAGTTGACAACAGCAGCGCTAACCTTAAAAAGCGGGACTATTTGCTATGAATCCAAGGGAAAATATTGTCAGTACATTCAGTGAGTTGTCTGCAGAATTACAGCGTGCTGCCGAGTTCTCTCTACAGAATACCAATCAGCTGGTCGTGCTATCGATGCGCGCCTTCGCCAGTGAAGCCGGTGTAAAACCCGCCACGCTGCTGCGGTTAGCGCAACGATTGGGTTACAACGGCTGGGGTGAACTCAAGAACGCATTCATTGATGAACTCGGACTGCGCAATGATACATATGTATCCAAAGCCGAGAAATTGATTGCCAAAGGCACTCAGCCGCAGCTGTATGAAGAGGTGTTTCAGGCGCATCAGGCTAATTTGGCTTTCACACAGCATGAAAACCATCAGGCCATGGAGCAGGCTGTATCGCTGCTGGACGCGGCTGAGAATGTCTATATTTGCGGCTTCCGGGCCAGCTTTCCTATCGCCTGGTCGCTGTTTTATGTCTATCGACTGTTCAATAGGCAAGCATCACTCATTGATGGTCTGGCGAGCAATATCGAGGTGTTCACCCGCGAATTAACAGCACAAGATTGCCTGTTACTCACCAGTTTTGCCCCCTATTCGCGTGAGTCGCTCGATGTCCTGCGCGCAGCCCAGCAGGCAGGCGCGACAATCGTCGCCATTACGGATTCTCCCGTCTCGCCATTAGCCCAGGCTGCCGATTGCACGCTGCTGTTTTCCATAGACAGCCCGTCGTTTTTTCCTTCCGTGGTGTCCGGTATGGGGCTCGCCGAGTGTTTACTGGCGATGCTGGTCGCGCGCCATGGTCGGGATGCAGTCAATAAAATCGAAAATGCTGAACGCTATCTTATCGACTCTGGTGCCTATGTGGTGCCCGGGAAACCCTGAAAAATAATTCATTTGCATCCGGCATAAGAAAACAGAATGCATTTGGATCAAAATGAAATTGACGTGATACAAATGGATCCTGCAAGATGCGCTTTATTAGCACAGCGTATTCAGGAGCAGGACCCGCATGACCCATATCATTCACCGCAGTCTACGCAACACGCCCGCCGTGGCGGTACGCGCCCAGGGGGCGTACATTTTTGATGCACAGGGAAAACAGTATCTGGACGCCTGCGGTGGCGCCGCCGTTTCCTGTTTAGGCCACGCGCATCCGGACGTTCTGGCTGCGATGCATCGCCAGATCGATCAACTGGCCTATGCCCACACCAGTTTTTTTACCAGCGACACCGTTGAACAGCTTGCTGAACAGCTGACGCGCACGGCGCCTGGCGATCTTAACTATGCCTATTTCGTTTCGGGCGGCTCGGAAGCGGTCGAAACCGCGCTCAAGCTGGCGCGTCAGTATTTTGTTGAGATCGGCCAGCCGTCGCGCACCAAATTTATCGCCCGTAAGCAGAGCTATCATGGCAATACCCTTGGCGCACTCGCGGTGGGAGGCAACGAATGGCGCCGCCGCCAGTTTGCTCCCTTGCTGATCGACGTTATCCGCGTTTCGGCCTGCAACGAGTATCGCGACCGCCGCGCTGACGAAACCCAGCAGCAATACACCACGCGTCTGCTCAACGAGCTGGAGCAAGCCATTATTGAGGCCGGTCCCGACACCATTATTGGTTTCTGTGCAGAAACCGTGGTGGGAGCCACCACCGGCGCCACGCCGCCTACCCCGGGCTATCTTAAAGGTGTACGCAACCTGTGTGATAAATACGGCATCCTCTATATCGCGGATGAAGTCATGTGCGGCATGGGACGCACCGGCACATTGCATGCGTTTGAACAGGATGATGTGGTGCCGGATTTGGTGACCATCGCGAAGGGGCTGGGGGGCGGCTATCAGCCGATTGGCGCAGTATTAGCGAGCGAGAAGATTGTCTCAGCGCTGCAGGCCGGTAGCGGTCTGTTCCAGCACGGGCACACCTACATTTGTCACGCGACCGCCGCGTCCGCAGCCCTGGCCGTGCAGCAGGTGATCGCGCGCGATAATTTGCTGCAGGCGGTCAGGCAACAGGGGGCTTACCTGCACAGCGCATTGCGTGAAGTGCTGGGGGAATTACCGCATGTCGGTGATACGCGTGGACGCGGATTGTTTGCGGGCATTGAGCTGGTACGCGATAAAGCCAGCAAAACCCCCTTCGATCCTGCCCTGAAACTGCACGCAGCAATCAAAGCAAACTGTATGTCACGTGGGCTGATGGTCTATCCAATGGGTGGAACGATTGACGGGCAGTATGGCGACCATATCCTGATCGCCCCCCCGTTTATTGTCACGCCTGGCCAGCTCGACTTTGTAGTGGACACGCTGAACACCGTCATTCGCGAAGAGACCGGCAAATTATGATCAATCGTTTACCCCCACTAGCGGAGCATGAATGGGACGACCAGCAGCGTGCTTTGGCCGAAGAGATAATCAACGGGCCCCGCGGTGCGCTGCTGCCACCTTTCGAGCCGCTGCTGCGCAGTCCAGAGCTGATGGCGCATGCGCAACGCATGGGCGAATACCTGCGTTATCGCAGCGCGCTGGGACAGCGCCTGTCGGAACTGGCGATTTTGATGACCGCGCGGCACTGGTCGCAGCCTGTGGAGTGGGCGATTCATGCGCCGATTGCGCGCGAGAAAGGTATTTCTGCCGCGGCAGTGCAGGCGATTAATGAAAAGCGTCTTCCAGAGGATCTGCAGCCGGATGAATGGGCGGTCTATCACTTTTGCAAGGAGTTACAGGAGCAGCAGAAAGTCAGCGATGCCACCTGGCAGCACGCTATCGCGCTGTGGGGTGAGAAAGGCGTGGTGGATCTGATCGGAATTAATGGTTATTACAGTTTTCTCTCGATGGTAATGAACGGCGCACAGACGCCGGTACCCGACACCCGGGATGAGATTATTCCCGCATAAGTATCGTTTTAATTTTGGCGCATGAAAGTGCGCCCTGCATATCAACTTTTTTATTTCCCCACCCTGCCGATATATTACGCCGGGTGACATTCATGCACGCTACTTTACTGACGACGAGGGTTATCATGTCTGGATTATTCACTAA
The DNA here is from genome assembly GCF_008122455.1 of Enterobacter sp. C6. NCBI lineage: Bacteria > Pseudomonadati > Pseudomonadota > Gammaproteobacteria > Enterobacterales > Enterobacteriaceae > Enterobacter > Enterobacter sp. C6. The sequence continues at coordinate 20,329 of NZ_QPFW01000206.1, read as the reverse complement.
ATTAAAAGTTACGTTAGCACTGGTCGCTTGCTCCGCCAGTTTTGTGGCAGAAGCGCAGGATAAATTAACGGTTGGCGTTGATACCGCGTTTGTCCCCTTTGAATTTAAACAAGGCGATAAATACGTCGGCTTTGATATTGATTTGTGGGATGCCATTGCTAAAAAAATGCACGTCAGCTACGAATTACGCCCGATGGACTTCGGGGGACTGATTCCGGGTTTGCAATCACGTAATCTGGATGTCGCCATGGCGGGCATTACGATAACCGACGCGCGTAAACAGGTCGTCGATTTCAGCGACGGTTATTATGATGCTGATTTATTAATAGCGGTGAAAAGCAGCGATAATACCATTACTAAATTCAGCGATTTAGCAGGAAAGAAAGTGGGATTAAAGCAGGGAACGGCGGCGGCCAGCTTTATGAAAAGCAAATATAAGGCGAACTATGTCGAATTCCCGAATATCGATAACGCCTATCTTGATTTGCAGGCAGGTAACCTTGATGCCGTGGTGCATGATTCGCCCAACGTGCTCTATTACGTAAAAACGGCAGGTGATGGCAAAGTGAAATCGACCGGCGAGACTGACAGCATTCTGCCGCAGCACTACGGCTTTGCGATGCAGAAGAACAGCAGCCTGACGCCGAAGATCAACGCCGCACTGCAAGCGCTACGTGCGGACGGCACTTACAGCAAGATTTACGTGAAGTGGTTTGCTAAACAGCCAAAATAATCCCGCCAGGTCGGAGCGATCCGACCTCGTTACATCTTAACGGGTAACATGATGAATTTCGACAGTAAATATATTTGGGAATCCCTGCCGCTGTTGTTGCAAGGACTACAGCTGACACTGATTATTTCATTATCAGGTTTATTGGGTGGTTTTGTTATTGGCCTGCTGGCGGGGACCTGCCGGGCGCTCGGAGGAAAAATATCAAAGACAGTCTCATTAGTCTTTGTCGAGTTAATCCGTGGGACGCCTATTATGGTGCAAGTGATGTTTATTTACTTCGCACTCCCCATGGTGTTACCGATTCATATTGATCCGGTAACGGCGGCCATTACGACTATTGTGATTAACTCGGGTGCTTATATTGCAGAAATCACCCGAGGGGCGATCCTCTCGATTAATAAAGGTTTTAGAGAGGCCAGCCTGGCAATGGGATTATCTCAGCGCAGCACGCTATGGCATGTCATTATGCCGCTGGCATTACGCCGTATGATCCCTGCGTTAGGTAATCAGTGGATTATCAGTATTAAAGACACCTCGCTGTTTATTGTGATTGGTGTGGCGGAATTGACTCGTCAGGGGCAAGAAATTATTGCCGGTAATTTCCGCGCGCTGGAAGTCTGGACCGCAGTGGCAATGATTTATCTGCTGGTGACGCTGTGCCTGAGTTTCCTGCTGAAGCAACTGGAGAAGAGGATCCATATTTTATGAGCATGGTTGAATTTAGCGCAGTGTCGAAAAATTTCGGTGCCACTCAGGTGCTGCACGACATCAATTTAAAAATTGACGCCGGCGAAGTCGTGGTGATCATCGGCCCTTCCGGTTCGGGCAAATCGACGCTGCTGCGCTGCATTAACAAGCTGGAGGAAATTTCCTCCGGCACGCTGCTGGTAGCGGGAATGCATATTACCGATCCTCACGCTAACGAATGTGATATCCGCCGCGAAGCCGGGATGGTGTTTCAGCAGTTCCATCTGTTCCCCCATCTGACGGCGCTGGAGAATGTGATGTTTGGTCCGGTTCGCGTACGCAAACAGAGCAAAGCCGCCGCGCGGGAGCAGGCGCTGGCGCTGCTGGACCGCGTTGGCTTACGCGAACGCGCCAGTCACTACCCATCAGAGCTCTCTGGCGGTCAACAGCAACGCGTGGCCATTGCCAGAGCCCTGGCGGTGAAACCGAAAATGATGCTGTTCGATGAGCCAACCTCAGCCCTGGACCCCGAATTACGGCACGAGGTGCTGAAAGTCATGCGCTCGCTGGCCGAAGAAGGCATGACCATGGTGATTGTGACCCATGAAATCGGCTTCGCCCGGGATGTGGCATCACGGCTCATCTTTATTGATGGCGGTACCATTGCCGAAGATGGTCCACCTGATATGCTGCTGAATAGCAGTCGCAATCCACGCCTGAAAGAATTTTTGCAACACGTATCCTGAACAGAAGTGAATGATAATACTATGAAAAAAATCGACATTCGTGGTTCCGCTTTTGCAGTAGGTCAGGAACTTGGCGCCTTTGGCCGCGAGGCCTGGCATGCAAAACTCACGCAAACGGCGTTGTGGCAAACCGTTACCGCCATGAAAGACGCAGAACAGACCCGAAGCATGCGCTCGCGGGTCCAGTCACACTATCCCCTGATCTGGCAGGAGCTGGAGGGATTAGCCGAGGGTCTGGATGCACCGTTTGATGAGGTGTTTGCCTGGAACTGCCGCGGCGATCTGGTGCGCTCAACCTCTGATGGCTGTACCACGGTAGCGGGAAGAACCGCAGAGGGGGAGTTGATTATCGCGCATAATGAAGACGGTTTCCCGCAGCTTCGTAATGACTGCGCCATCGTCAGCATCACCCCGGATGACGGCCTGGCGTTCACCAGTTTTGCTTATCCGGGCTCAATTTGCGGACATACCTTCGCCGTAAACGAAAAGGGCGTGGTGAATACGGTGAATAACATTCGCGCTTTGCACCGTCCACGCGGAATGCCGCGCCAGGTATTAGCCCGCGCCGCGCTGAATGCCGCCACCTTAGATGAAGCCATCTCAATACTGACCACCGTGCCACGCGCCGGTGCATTTCATCATACGCTGGGACAAATGGGAGACAGCCGGCTGTTTAGCGTGGAAACGACGGGAACAGGCTGTTCCGTCACGCCGCTGCAGGACGTTTTCGCCCATGCTAATCACCTTATCCACCCTCAGCTTGACGCGGTTGAGCAGGTGATCACCGACAGCTCCCGGTCACGCCAGCAGCGGCTAAACGCCTGGCTGGAGACGCAATCTCACCTTGATGGTGCGGCGGCACTGGGTATTCTTTCAGACCAGCATGATCCCGCGCTCCCGATTTATCGTCTCTCGCCACACGACCCGGATGAAGAGAACACGCTGGCCACGGCCATTTTTACCCTGAGTACGTCGGAGATAAAATGGCAGATATTCACACACGATCGGCAAAAACCTGCTTTACAGTCTTACTGAGCCGCTTCCGCACGTAATGCGGCCTGCACCGCTGGACGGGCATTAATTTTATCTCTGTATTCCAGCAGCGCAGGCCAGGGGCTCAGCTCAATGGAGAAGAACTTGCACCACCCCAGCACGGTAAAAAGATAGGCATCTGCCACGCTGAAGGTCGATCCCGTCAAATAAGCGCGAGTGGAGAGCGTTTCCTCAAGAAAACTGAACCGCCTGAAGAGCTTCTCACGAAAAATGGATTTGACCTCTTCGGGAAACACGCGATTGAAAAGAGGAGCCGATCCCGCGTGTATTTCACTGGTGATAAAGTTAAGCCATTCCTGAAGCCGCACCCGCTCCCAGCTGTCTGCTCGCGGCGCCAGCCCCCTCTCCGGCTTGAGGTCAGCGAGGTACTGCAAAATCGCTGGCCCCTCGGTCAGGATATTTCCGTCATCCCGTTCAAGCGCGGCGACATAGCCTTTAGGGTTGATGGTCAGGAAGTCGCGACCGTCAGCGGTAAGCTTGCTCCTGTTGTCCACTTTAACCAGCTCAAACTCAATCGCCAGTTCGCGAAGCACGATATGGGGTGAGAGTGAACAGGTGTCCGGGGCGAAATAGAGTTTCATAATCTCTCCGTTAAAGCTGTGAGTGATAAACATTCGGTTTGCATTCACTGTGCTTAAAACCGTTATCACTGTAAAATTAATGATTCATAAATTAACTATTAGCTGAGCTACTGATACCCATGATGAATCTGTTGCACTGGCGCCTGGTGGTTGCCGTGGCGGACGCCAGTAATATTTCGCGTGCCGCTGAAGAGGTCGGCATGACGCAGTCGGGTGCCAGCCAGGCGATCGCTCAGTTAGAGGCTTCATTAGGATTTGCGATATTTACGCGTGAGCGACGCCACGTCGGTGTTACAGCCCTGGGCGAGCGGGTTGTCAAAGAGGCAAGAAGCATGCTGGCACGGCTGGACGCCATACGCAAACTGGCGGATGAGAGCCGCGGGCTGAGTGGCGGGCGCATTCGACTTGCCAGTTTTCCGTCAGTAACGTCCACGTTTTTGCCGGGACTGCTGCGGGACGTGAAGCGCCTGCATCCTGAAATAGAGGTGGTCGTACTGGAAGGCACGGACCAGGAGGTCGAAGAGTGGCTTGCGGCAGATACTGTTGATATCGGCGTGGTCATGAACCCTGTTCCCGGACGCGCGGATGCGATCCTGGGGCAAGATGCATGGGTCGCGGTGTTGCCAGCCAACCACCGTCTGGCTCGCTATGCACGCACGTGCGGCATTACCCTTGAGGAACTGGCAGACCAGCCCTTCGTACTCGCCACAGGCGGTTGTGCCGTCAATGGAAAAAGCCTGATGGAGCAGACTGGGTTGGAACTGTCTGACGTACAGGTGACCGTCCGCGACTGGATCAGCGCCTGCCTGCTGGTACGCGAAGGCTTGGGCGTCGCACTGATACCTGAATCCGCCCTGCCGGATGAATTACGCGGTTTGTGCATCGTGCCCGTGACGCCTTCGCTGTGCCGGGAGTTTGGGCTGGTTTGCTCCCAGGCGGGCAAATCTTCCCGCGCGACGCAGACGTTATTAGAAGGATTGATCAAAATGAAAAAGTCTGCGTAAAGAGTAACCGCGGTACAAAATGTGCCCGGCGGCTACGCCCTTCTGGAAGCCGCCTCGCAAACCTGCAAGCAACCTGATGTAATTCATGGCTATCCCTTTTTTTCCCTTCTTCGCGGTCGTAAAGTGCCTGCGTTGCGGCACATCCGTAACCGGGCGTAGGAACCCGTTAGCATAACATGACATTTTTTTGCACAACGAGGATGCTAAATGGCTACTACCCCTGAATTTTCTTACGCGCTCTCTGCGGAAAGCGCTGTTTGTCACCTCATCAACAATTCAATTTCCGATTCTGCGGATCTCTTCGAACTGGCCGATGCCTGCACCGCCTATGTAAGCGTATTGGTGGAAACTGACGACGAAGTGACATACACCAAGCTCTGTAAGCGGTTGCTGGCTGCGCTGAAGCGACTACGGGAGTGCTGTGATGCTGAACTCCCGCCGTATCTGGTTGAACAGCTGATTGCGGGAGAAAAGATGGCTTCCTGTGTGCCGGACTGCTGGCAAGAGACGACTCTGCAGGTGGACTATGCCGTGGCGTTAACGCTGGCGGTGATGGGCGGAACACTGCCTGCGAGCGTGGCGAAAGAGCTGACCGGGCTGCTGCATGATATGGTCTGGCTAATGGCGGAGTTTGTGAAGGAGCCGTATATCGCGGCGCACTGAGACGAGAGATGGGAGGCCGGAAAACTGTTGAGTAAGAAGCAGGAATTTCGGCCTTACGCAAAATACAATGTTGTTTGTCGAATGTCCCTTAAGAGTGAAAGCGGACGTTATTTCGTGTATCTACAGCACGCACTTTTTCGCCAGAAACTTCATTTTTTCCATAAATAACATATAAAATAAAGGGTGTTATTGTTGCAATAAAGCGTCTTAAATATGAATCCCTATGAAGAAAAATACAGACAACTCATAGCGAATGGGGCTATAGCTTGGGCTGATAAAGGTTATTTCAGGGCAAAAGAACAGCAAGAAAAAATCTTTCAGTGGCTTGATTTTAATAATTATTTACCCCAACCTGGCGCGCCAATACTTGAAATGGGATGCGGTAATGGAGCGATGGCTGCGCAGTTTCTTGCTGAACGAGGATATTCAGTATGGGGTGTGGATTTTTCTGAAACCGCTATCAGATGGGCTGAAAGGCGTTTTCAACAAGCGGGCCTCTCCGCTCATTTTCTTGTCGGAAATGTTTGTCATATTTATCAATGCAAGGACTCAATGTTTGAGCTGGTTATTGATGGTAGTTGTTTGCATTGTCTGATAGATGATGACCGAACTCGCTTTTTCGCAGAAGCGAAAAGATTGCTCAAACCCGGCGGACGGCTTGTGATCAGCTCCATGTGTGGAAGCCCCCGTAATTCTGATGATATTAGTGTTTTTGATCCTATAAGACATCATTTACTGAAAGAAGGTCATCCCTGGCGTACCCTGAAACCTCTCTCTGCATTAACAAATGAGATACAGGAAGCACAATTTAACGTACTTGCAACAAAAGTTAATACCAACGAGTGGTGGGATCATGCCACTCTGGTATGTTCTTTGAAATAATTATCGGCTGATTGCTCGTTAAAGTTACATCCGCTTCAGTCATCGAAATTAGATGCTAGTCTGAATTCCGTTTTTAGCGAGGAGCGGAAGATGCCGACGCACATCAATTGGGCAAGAGATCGTGTGACAACCTAAAAAATGGCTACCGAAGCAGTGGTGATTCAGTCTGACATTGCATGGCACGCTCGGGTTTGATACAACGAATAAACCATGTCGCCAAAAACACATACGAAGATGATTTCGAGTCACAACTTCCTGGTCCCGTTCCATGGCAAAACAATTCACGCTGAAAGCACATTTGGGCGCAATGGACATGTTCTGATGCTTCATGGTGGCGGCAAAGATCGAACCGTTTTCTACAAATACCGAGGTATTTTGGATGCCCTGGGTTTTGGAACGACGATATTTGACTTTACAGGTCATGGTGAAACGGGGGGAGACATTCACGAATCTTCTCTTTTTAATCGTACGATGCAAGCAGAGGCGGTTATCGCTTCTCTGGGGCAGACGCTTACAGGTTGTATGGGCATCAGTATGGGAGCCTATAATGCACTTCAGCTTAGTAAAGCGATGCAATTCCGATCTCTCATCCTTATGGTTCCAGGTGTCTACTCAACACTTGCATATAACGTTAAGTTTGGCCCTGATTTCTCCGCAATAATACGCCAACCCAGGAATTGGGAACATACAGATGCATGGAACATTGCTGCTGAGTTTAACGGGAATTTACTGATTATTGCTGCCGAAAATGATGCAATTATCCCCTCAGAAATACCAGAAAAGCTGCTGTCTTCTGCATCATGCTGTAGTCAAAAGCAACTTCTGACCATTCCCAAAGCTGGACATAATAATATTTGGGAAAATGTCATGCTCTCACCTGCGCTATACGAAAACGTAAGATCGGCCTTTAAGCATTGTTTATCTGATTAAATCAACGACCGCTCCTGGCACGCAGCAGACAAGCACCACCTATTCCTCCCGCAACGAGGCCGTTGTCTTTTTGAAAGATAAGTAAAGAAAACAGTAGCTTATTAAAAACCAATTAAAAATCATAGTTGGCATATTAAACTTTAACACCCGTCTTATTGTTAACGCGTTGACTTGAAAATGTTTTCATATTGTTAACATTGTGCATGTATTAGTTCTGTTTTTTATATTTTGATAACATCAATTCTGTTAAAACCACCACCAGGACAACTTTTGACTCATTAGTGGGTTCTGTATCAAATTTTGTATGGAATAAATTACATAGATTAAATAACCCCATTTATGTACCAGGGATTTTTTCTTTGAGATGTGTCGCAATATAAGCTTGTCTTCCAGAGTGAGAACTGGAAGTGAAAGGACAAGGTGTGTATAAATGAGGTGCCCTTTATATAACACTACTTGTTTATAGTGATGTAGTTGCATCTGCTGAAAAAATGATAGATGAGTAATTATAACGCCTGCGCTCAGTCGGTACTCTGGCCTTTTCATCCGGCAATCATGTTCAGGCTACCACTCTGTCTGCAAAATTACCCGGTATGTCGGCTACGATTGTCATGCCCCATGATGCTCCAGCCAAAGTATCGGCGACAAAAGTTAAGGCATCTGCCTTTTATCTAAGGAATAAGTCATGTTCAAGCCTATAAATCATCCTGTCGCGTTTGCGCTAACACTAGTATATGCCTCGCTATTTACTCATGGTTCTCAGGCTGCAACGGCCTCGCCGTCATTAACGACATATAGCCAAAAAGCGACTGAAGCTCTGCCTAAATTGATGATCCTTGCTACCGGCGGTACCATTGCTGGACAGAGCACTGGTGAAGACTCCAGCTCTATCGGATACACATCCGGCGCCATCAGCCCAAGAGTATTGCTTGCAGCCGTTCCAGGATTGGATAAAAAAGCCCAGCTTAGTAGTGTCCAGGTCGCATCCATTGGTTCTCAGGACATGAATGATAAAATCTGGTTTGATCTTGCCCAGAAGATCGACGATCTGTTCAGTACAGGTGCCGCTGACGCTATTATTATTACCCATGGCACAGATACTCTTGAAGAGACAGCTTTTTTCCTCAGTCTGGTAATACATCACCCCCAGCCTGTTATTATTACTGGAGCCATGCGACCGGCGACAGCAACTGGTGCAGATGGCCCTGCTAATTTGCTTGAATCTGTGAATACTGCTGTGGACAAACAATCGAAGGGACGGGGAGTAATGATTGTGATGAATGACACTATCCAGTCACCGATTTGGTCCACGAAATCGGATACAACCGGAGTGGCTACTTTTCAGTCACCTTACGCCGGCCCACTGGGTTATGTCGATGCGGCAGAAGTTCATTATATTACCCCGGTGCCGGCAGAATCTCGTCTGTCTCTACAATTACCTGCATCCCATAAACTTCCGCGGGTTGAGATCATTTATGCCCACAGTAATATGGACGATGTCCAAATCAACAATGCGGTGCGTGATGGTGCAAAAGGAATTATTCTCGCCGGCGTGGGAGACGGAAATACATCCGCCTCAGCGTTAGCCGCGCTCAAAGCAGCCCGGGAGCATGGACTTGTCGTGGTCCGCGCATCGCGCTCCTATACAGGAGCAGTAAAACGTAACGTCGAGGTCGATGATAACAAAGCCGGCTTTGTTGTTTCGTCGGGGCTGAATCCGGCAAAAGCACGGATCCTTACTCAGCTTCTGCTTGCAAACGGAAAGACTTCACCAGAAAACGTTCAGGCCGCATTCTGGTCAGTTACCGGCCATAAAAACTGACGTAAAAATACCCTTCGATAAGAGGCGTTTTCGATGCTTTTACAGATAATTTTTTATCTGGGGAAACGCCTGTGAAATATGGTGATCGAGCGGTATACCATAACGCACAGACATGATCCGCGCATGTTCACGTTTGACAAAATCAAAATTGACGGCAGTTTTGTTAAAGATGCCGTCGTTCGGCCGGACTGTGCCGCTGTCGCTGAAGGTGTTGAAACTCAGGAGCAATTTGATCGTATCCTTGAGGAAGGTGTGCAGAGATACAGGGTTATTTTTACGCGCCTCCCGTTCCGTGCGAAAGAGACGTTATTGCCGTGGAAAGGTTAAACAAACTCAGAGCAGGTTCCCCTGCAGCGAATACGGAACAGGGCTGCAACTGACTTCCATCCAGAGCTCAAACCCTTTCTTCTGATGGCCAAACTATCATAGATGTACATCCAATCCCTTTTCAAAAGCGATTTTACAGGGGGGTTTGGGGTTGCAGACATTGTGAAGAGTGCGTGGGAAAAAGACGTCTCCCCAGGGGAGGAGACGTAAAGAATAAAATGCTAAACAACAACGCCATCACAGCGATAGATAATGTGTCGAAAACGGTTAAAACCAACGAAACCGTTTGCGTGGGTTATTTTCTCATAACCGGTCACCCTTAACAGCTACCAGAACGGGTAAAAACGACAGCTTGCATTTCCGTTATCCGATGAGCAGTTCTCTGTCTAACGGTTCGATCCGGTTTCTGACGTCATCAATAGTGGCGAACGTCATTCGGTGCCCCCTTAAACTGCTTCGATAGGGTCACGCTAAAGCGCAGAGCGGAACTGATAAGCCTACTGAGATGAAGTTCCGCTATGAGCGAAGAGCAGACATCTTTAGTGGGTTGATTTTGGTGTTCTTACCTCTATGTAGCCATTTTCTATGGCTACATTTATACAGAAGTAAGGATTAGTCTTTTCCCGGACCATAATTAAATTTTGTACCTTTGCCAATGGCGTAAAACTGTCCGCCAGCTACGTAATGGACAGTACGTAGTTCATCAGGCGCATCATCAAAAATCCAGTGCCCATTCCTGAAAACGCGGTCATCACTCCATGCTCCGACAATTTCCCCCATGAACAAGTTGTGCTGCTTTTCATTTTCTTCATTGGGTATAACCTTACAGACTAGCCAGCCAGCGCAACCTACAACTAAAGGCAGATCAAACTCTTTCTGATAAAAAAGTGGGATTTTATTGTTTTTTTCGGGTATGTCAGAATAACTGTGACCGCCTGCATATAAAACCATTTCCATCTGATTTACTACTGGGACCTGGACAACGTAATATCCACTTTTTTCGACAAGGCCGCGTGTAAATGCCTGTGGACCTATAAAAGCCATCACTTTGTTATTGCCTACTAATCCCACCTAGGCAGCTGCCATGACATTTTCAATACCATTATTTTTAGCCGATATCATCGTCGTTGGCCCGACCTGCAATAAACGATAGGCTTTGTTTAATTCTACTGGTTGTATTGCCATAAATTACTCTTCAAAGTTCTGATAAAAGGATACGATAGATTACTTGTTTGATGGTTTGATTATACGACTGGAATAATTGCAAATTAATTGCTAATATCAAAAAACATTATTGCAACTTTCACAACAATCATGAACAAACTTGATGCTCTGAAGTTTTTTATCATCGCCGCTGAGACCCTCAACTTCCGCGAAGCCTCTATAAAGCTTTCGGTTTCACCATCGGTTGTAACACGAACAATCGCTGAGCTGGAGAAACAGCTTGATGAACCCCTTTTCAGACGCAATACTCGCTCGATCTTTCTCACAAGCTTCGGTGAGCTTTTTTTACCTCAAGCCAGGCGACTGCTAGAGGATTCGGAAAAACTATTTCAGACGGCGAAAGATGATAATGATATGAAGGGCATTGTCCGTATCACGTCGCTTCGATTTCCAAAGCATGAACAAGTATTATATGAACTATTGACTGCGCTACGCCCATATCCTGAATTATTTATCGACTGGCGTTTAGACATGATGAAACTTGATACTGTCGAGCATCGTATCGATATAGGTATACGCGTCGGGCGAGAACCTAATCCAAACTTTATCATTAAAAATATCACGCAGGTGGAACATATTTTGGTAGCATCCCCAGAACTCGTTGCGCGCCTGGGAGCTCCAACGGATTTAGAAGATCTTCGGCAACGTTATCCATTCAGTGGTTTACTTAATCCTGAAACGGGAAAAATCTTTGAATTTATGAGTGACGCAGTGAATACCTTTGTCCCTCGTCATATTGAATTTTATACTACGGACCCATACGCAGAAATTCAGGCCGCTTTGGCTGGCAAAACGGTTGTACAGTCCAGCGATTTTATCTGTAGAGAGTACTTAGCAAATGGTCAACTCATAAAACCCCTGCCAGAACTGCGACAGGAGAAATGGCAATTTTATTTATATCGGCCTTATCAGACGATTACTCCAAAAAGGGTCACAGTAATTTTTTCACTATTAGAAAAAATCTTACGCAAACATTTCGTATCATAACTAACATACCGCGCAACGTCCGCTGCTGGCACAAAGCGGACATATCTTTCGCTTTCACCTCATACAGTGACGTAGCAATCCTATTCGCCGTTAAACGTTGGCTCAGCACATGTGCCCTCTACTCGAAATGTCCCGCCTGCATCTTTTAAAGTTCGGGTGCTAAGATAGCCATGTAGTAGCTAAAACCTTACGGTAATTGTAGCGGCACATCACTGCCATCAAACATTTCTCTTAAATACTTTTCAAGCGATTTAAAATCTTTTGCTGCAGGAATGACCACGCGATATTCGCTGATGCCAATTTTTTTTGCGGCATCATCATTAAGCACGATCACAAGTTTGCCATCTGTGAGTTGAACGGAACGAATAGAGTCTGTTAACTCATATTCCGTTGACTCACTCTGAAATCCAATGCAGTCGTTAATAGGTAATTCATCCTCATCAAATCGTCCGATAATGATAAAGTTTTTTGGATCATGAGTGTCATCTCCTATTCCGATAGTGAGAACATCATTTTCTTCAAAGCAGTTAATATACGCTGCAATAAGATTTTTAACATTACTCATCAGTTGTCCTTGTCTTGAATCGTTTTGCTCCTGACAGATTTTACCGAAAGCATGATATTCATTAACATGTTAGTATCGTAAAAGTAGTCGAAGATTGCATCCGCACAAATATTTTTATATATTGCTCCTGTTAAAAGGCAAAGTATATATTTTTCCGGCATAGCGAAGCGGCTGATGTGCCATCGCCATGCGATTCACAACACATGGGAAACCTTGGCTCCGATGACGTACCTCGCCAAAGCTGCAGAGCTGGCCGCTTCTGCGCACTTAGCCGCATTCGTCGGTTATCTCGAAATCGATCTGACTTCTTCGGGCAGCACGAGGTTGAAAAGAGCTGTACATACAGCGTGATTTTAAGATGAATGTTGACCTTATCTGGGATCGGGATATTCATCCTTTGGTTATGCGTCTATTCACTATGTCATTCACATAATGTTCCATCGAAATATTGTGTTCCCGATTAATTTTAGAAATGAATGCGCTAAGATGCTCTTGCGATGCATGAAGGGTAGTGGCAATAAGGTTATCAAAATCGTTCTGAGTAAATCGTTTATGTCCCTTCAACGTCGAACGCTGGAGCAAAGTGTGTGCGGTCACTTCCAGGACGGCCCGCCGGTAATGATCGGACAGCAGGACGTCAAGATCGATCTGACGAATATCAAACTCAAAATGAAAACTGACAAATCCCGATTCAACAGGTAATGAATAAATCAGTTTGTCACCTAATTGCTCAACGTAAGGTTCATATCCTTCTCCCATTACTCGCGTAGTCTGCATATAATCCCTTTCCTTTCATGCATTAGATTAATTTCTCTTGAATAAATACACCGCATTACTATTTTAAATCTTGTTTAAAATACCCGTAAAAAAGAGAACCTCACCTCGCTATAAAAGAATATTTTACCGTGAGGGTTTCCTTTTAAAGAAAAAATCTATCCATAAAAATAATTATAAAACGCATTGAAGTTTTCATTACCGATAAGAGGCACAATCCTTCCCCGCAATTCATCAATAAAATCATCTTTTACTTCGTCATTATCATCTGCTATATCAAAGATATCGTATTGGCCATATACCAAATCAATAAGCTCAGCTAGAGAAAATATGAACCCAGAGAGACTACTAGCTATCTGAAACGGTTCAATTACATCACAACCTGCATAAACAGAGGAACTCCCTTCATCGATAACCGCAATTATAGGTTTACCTCCGCCTAAATCATTACCAATAACAAGATAATTATCTGGTAAGTATTCATAACCACTTTGAGCCTTCAAGAGCTCACTGGCCGAGTGAAGTTTAATTGGCGTGAAGCCTGTTTCAATCTTTAACTTTTCAGGATTATAATTTTCATATAAAAATTCCACCTCTGTCGAACGAGGTAAGTTGGACGGGAAGGCATTGTCCAGATCAGTGACGGTGCTGAAATTTCCTGACAGCGAGTGTTTATTGCAAATGACAATAAGTTGTTTTAATGCTTTTTCAATCTCATTCACAATAGTCTCAGACGCATCCATAAATATAGCCCTCAGTAATAACCAATTAATTTAGAATTACATTCTCAGTATGCACTACCTCAAATAAGCTAAGTAAATAAATTTTTAATTAATCTCTCGCTCTTTAAATAAAAGCTCTATGAAGTTATCGTTCTCGAGATAAAAATTTAAAGCTGATATGAAATCCGCTACAGATGGTTTTTCTCTTTGGATAGAGATATTATGTAATACATCTATAAATTGATCTCCATAGAAAAACAACTCTAGAGAATTATCAACAACAAAATCAGGATATACTTCCTCATCGTCATCACTAATGACAGGATGGTTATCTAAATAACAAACAAGCTCTTCTTTAGCAGTTTCTTCATATTCTTTTGTACACACACAAAATTGTCTAAGCATACCCACCCATAACATTATATATTAAATCATCTAAACCATACGCTTTTCTGTATTCTAACTGACTCATACGCAAAATCCTTGAGTTTTATCTTTTATACTTTATAAAGCAAGTGTTAATAATAGGATTATATATTCCATTGAACTGTACTTTAATCAAATTTAATAATCAGGGTAATTTTTTGAACCATTTTTACCACCAGAAATCAAACCCTTAAATCAGATTATATTTTATATCGATTACCTTTACAATCTCATAAAGGATATCCTATTGTATTGTACGCATCGACTTACTTTCTTAACTACTATAAATCTATACTTTCAAATATCAACAGTTCTAAAAATAAAATTTGAACATGGATATGTCACTATTCTTAAATTATACAGGCATGTATTTTTCTGACGTCTGATATTAATGCCATGTTTGATTAGCGAAAAGAAACTTATAACCGAAAGTAAAAACTTTAGAAGAAATACATTTTGCATTAAAAATATAATATCATCATTATTATATAAGAAGGAAATAACCGATATAATCCGGCTTTTTATTAAAAACTTATCTTTACGAGCATTGCCAAAAACCAGCTATAATTTTTCCGCTGGATATATTCTTATACAAATACAAAGCACCGTACCCAAAGATGTAATCACCATCAAGCAATGTATCTGGATAATAATCTTCATCAACCTGCATAAAAAATTTATAACCATCCTTTTGCAAAGCATCAAAATAATAATCTTCAGATTGTATTAACCTTGCTTCTTCGGTTTTAGTGATAAAATCAAACTCTTCACCTTCAACCTTATCATACCCAACAATAACTGCCTTGTTAATGTATTTTATCGTAAATTCTTCATTATTGCTTTCATCAGAAAACGTATGCGTAAAAACTTTTACTGAACAATTAGGGTAGATATTGTTATCAATCATATCGTCATATCCTTCAGAAGTAAGTATCGTAATATACTCATGTCCAATATCAGGATTCTGAAATGTCAAATAAAACTGATAACCCTGAACTTCATCTAGTTTATCTAAAAAGAATTCAGGGATGTTTCCACCTATCCGCCCAATGACATTACTATCAGAAAAGATATTTATTTTAGAGATTAGATTATATTTAATCATTTCTTCAACTCATCCCCATAAAAAGTACATTTTCTCTTTCCTAATTCCCATAACCATTTTAGCGAACAAACTCTTAGCATCTTTAAGTCACATTTATGATTAACTACATTATACGTCTCTTTAGGTATGATTGAAAAATAAATTAATAAAAGCCGGAAAAGTTTATTTTCCTTGCCGGCTAATGGATTTAATAAAGCCTGGAGTCTGAGCGTGGTTCAACATCTCTTATACCAAGTTGATTCGTTTTTTCAAAAATTAAATCATAGCAATAAACAGTCTCCCCCCCCTTTAATAAATGAATCCCTTCAAGGCTCACTTTATATATTCCTTTAGGAATATCAGCGTTAATCCAACCAGTATAATCTTCCCACTCCCAAAATACTGCCATATCAGCAACGTATAAATCACCAGTTACATTAAGATAGAAATATTTATCTGTGAATATAACTTCCCTATCTTTATCGTCGGGGAGTTCATTTAAAAAAAGCCTAACAACATAGCCACCATCATCAAGGCCCATAATAGGTAAGGCAATACCTTTATTAAGAACAAGATCCCCTTTGTCTGTGGTGGTGAATTCCTGGAGAATGTTATCTCCATCCTCTATCTTCCCACCAAATGGGGCCAGTATTCCTGGATAATCGAAAATTATTATCCCGTTAAAATCCACATCAATGTCAATTATTTTAACCACATCTACCTCCTGATGCCTTACATGTTTGTTTATTATTGAACCACTCCAGCAGTTTTGAATGTGCTTCTTTAGGAGTGACATTTCTGGCTAAGATTTCACCCGTCGAAGGAATCTTTAAATCACCACTTATATGTGAAAAGGAATTTAAATTACGGCTATACGCATTGAATAAATCTTCCGCGGAACCCTGCCACGGCCCCTGAATTTTTCCAATATCGTTTTTAATAGCTCTATGTAGTTCTTCATGCATTCCAGCGCTATAAGGATCCGGGAAAAACGTTGGTGTATTTTCATAGTACCAAGATCGGTTGGTCCAATGCTGTTGGCTATTTTTCGTGGCACTAAATGGTATCCGATTCAAATTGGGTTCAATGCCCATGGCATTAACCCTAATAGATTTATCCAAGTAAGTTGGTTGGGAACATATGAGTATAAGTCTAACCCACCATTTACCCCTCTCGAAGCCTGCACAATAAGCTGACAGATCTGCGTATAGCAGAAAAGGATATGTTATTAATGAAATAATTGGGCACTCCATCATTGCATTAATGAAGCCCCCTGTAAAAAGTAGTGATTAACAAAGCCACCCTCTTACGAGGGTAAGAACCTGTATCACCATGCTTCATCTTCAGGAATTATTTTTCCAATAAAACTTTCAAAATTTGGCTCAAGATAGATCTCCTCCTGATTTTCCAAATCACAAAAATATACTGCACCATCATTTATCCCAACACAATAGGGGAACCCACCTCCATCAATTGCGAATGGTATAAAATTTTCTGCAAGAATTTTTTTGTTAATTACTAAATCCTTATAGTAATCATCAACAGTTAATATGCCCGATCTTTTAGTATGTAATATAGGTAGGAAATATTTTATATCATTCTCGTAGTGTTCGCTTTGATAAACACGACGACCTTCGTCCAGTATGCCACCATTACTTATAAGCCATAAAGATTTTAAGGCATTAGGAAAAGTTACACCCAGCGAAACTTCGATCTTGCCTAGCTCATCAGCAGATACAGCAGGGGAAGAATCTATAAGTTTAATCATCATTTCTCTCCTATTGACAATGTTTAGGAATACGACCTCTCAGCCATCCTTTACTATGAGATATTTTTATAGCTTCAGGAGAGCCATACTTCACTCCAAAATGTTTTTCGAACTGAGATACAGACCCCTTATGTGGGAAAGATGCTTTGTGCGCCTCAGTCGTGACCAGCTGCATGGTTGACTTACCTGTTTTTGGATCAAAATCATCAAGATGATGCCATGTATATTCGCTTGCATCAGCTTCACTTATGCCTGCAAGTTTGTAGGCTTCTGTGAAATCCCGCCCCCTTGATCCTTGAAGGGTAATTTCAACGATATTTCGTTGTGTCCCAGTAACAGGATAAAGTGATGGGCTTCCACTAAAGTCAACGCCGCTCAATGCCAGACCCATAGGGTCTATCCATAACAGAGGGTTAGGGGCATAGTTATATAAATTTAAGTTTCCGCCATTCAACCCAATCGGATCCTGCACAATAAACCGCCCGACCTGCGGGTCGTAGTAGCGGAACAGGTTATAGTGCAGTCCCGTCTCACCGTCAGCGTACTGCCCGGCATAGCGCAGCGGCTGGTGTGCCATCGCCGATCGATTCACAACCCTCGAGAATCCTTCACTCTGATGATGTACTTCGCCAAAGCTGCCGTACTGGCCGCTCCAGCGCACCGCGCCGCGCTCGTCGGTCACTTCCAGCGGCGCGCCGTTCAGGTCGGTATTGAACCAGTAAATCTCACCGCTCTTCTGGTCACGAAGATGGTCCACCCGCGCCAGGGGGCTCCAGGCTTCATTCGGGTCGTATACATAGGTGCTGCACAGCCCGCTCTCCTGCTGCTCCTGCAGCAGGCGGTAACCCTGCCACAGGAAGCGGGTGTCGGTGGTGCCGTGCGTCGTGGTGACGATTTTGCGCGTGCGGCGGCCCAGCGCGTCGTAGTGATAGCGCGCCTCAAATCGCCCTTCCGGCCCGGTTCCCCGGGCGGACACCAGACGGTTCTCGGCGTCATAGGCGTAATGCTGTTCATACAGCCCGTTGCGGCGGCTGACCAGGTTGCCCCAGTGGTCGTATTTCATAAACAGCGCCTGCCAGTGCTGCAGGCGGTTATCCGTGACCGGTACCGCATCGTCACTGGCGGCGAGGTTATCCGCGGCGTCATAGCTGAACTGCGCGCGGCTGTACCCCTGGCGGGCCTCGTAGTGCTTCAGCAGACGCCCTTCGGCGTCGTAGCCGTAGTCCACCTCACCGCGCAGGGTGTCGCTGACGCCGGAAAGCTCACCGCGCGCGGTGTAGCGATACAGGCGTTCCAGTAGCGCCTGCTCCGGCAGGGTCACGTCCGTACTCAGCTCGCTGCGCTGCAGGGTGCGTCTTCCGAGGCTGTCATACTGACGGAGCTGCTCGCGCGCGCCCTGAGTGCGGCGCACCTCGCGGTGCAGGCGGTCGCGGGTGAACTCGGTCACCAGCTGCTGCCCGAAGCGGATAGCGCTGACGTGGCCGGAGCCGTAGTGCAGCCAGGCCATCTTTTGCTCGCCGGACAGCGTGAGGCCGGTCAGGTTGCTCAGGGCATCCCACTCGTAGCCCACCGCGCCGTTAATGCCGGACTCGCTCAGCACGCGCCCGGCGGCGTCGTGGCGGTATGCGATCTCATCGCTTTCGATACCCAGGGCAACGCCTTCGGCCGTCGGCGTGCGGCGGATGCGGGTAATCTGGCCGTTCAGGTCGCGGAAGTAGCGGTACTCCGCGTGGCGCTGAGTACGCCCGATCAGCAGCCCGCTGTCGTCATAGCTGAACTGCTGGACGCGACGGGCGATACCGCCGTCGGCGGCAGGCCGTCCGTTTTCTTCGAGCGCGCAGAGGAACCCTCGCGCGTCCCATTCCATATAGCGCACGGTTTCATCCGGGCGCATTTCGCTGAGCGGGCGGCCCACGGCGTCGTAGGTGAACCGGTATTCCGCCCCGTTGCCGTTATCGAGCCGCAGCAGGTTACCGCGCGGGTCGTAGCGCCACTGGCGCACGCGGCCAATACGGTCGGTGAGGCTGACCGGGAGGCCGAGCGCGTTGTAGGCCCAGCTCACCTCGCTTTCCAGCGGGTCGCGCCAGCCCGTGAGCTGGCCGCGTTCGTTCCACACCAGCGACTCGCGGCTGCCGTCCGGATGGATCACGACGCTCAGCAGCCCGGCACGACTCCACTCCCGGCGCGTGATATTCCCTTCCGCATCCTCGCTGGCAATCAGCTGCCCGAATCGATCGTAGGTGAAGCGGGTCACGCTGCCGGAGCAGTCGGTGCGCTGCGTCAGCAGCGCCTGGTGGTTCCAGACCAGGCGCACCACGCCACCTGTGGCGTCGGTGATACTCTCAGGCAGGTTTTCTTCATCGTCAGGATAGCCATACGCGGTGGTGCTACCGGCCGGATCCGTTTCCGACAGCAGGCGACCGCGAAGGTCGTACATGGCCTGCGATGGGGTGCCGTCCGGGTACACCGTGCGGGTGATGCGGTCGGTCAGGCGATGCCAGTGGTACTCGGTGCGGCGGCCCGCCGGGTCCGTCTCGCTGGTCATGCGGCCGTATTTGTCCCACGTGCTGCGGCGCATTGCGCCGCCGGGCAGAATAACGTCGCAGAGCTCGCCGTCGCGGTAAACAAACGTCGTCTGGCGACCGTCGTAATCCGTGAAGCGCGCGACGTTGTCGTCGTCGTCCACCAGCCAGTGCGCCTGGGCGCCGTCATCGCGGATAGCACGGCGGATGCCATTTTCAAAATCGTATTCGAACGCCAGCTGTTCGCCGCCGCTGTGGCGGAAGCCGACCACGCGCGGCAGGCCGTCAATCTCCCGCCAGCGGTATTCGCTCAGCAGGCCGTTGGCGTCCTCATGGGCGCTCATCAGCCCGTCCTGCCAGCGGAAGCGTCGGCGCACGCTACCGCCCCGGCCGGTCACGGAGACCAGCTGGCGCTGTTCATCATAAGCGTAACTGACCAGGCAGATCTCGTCATCCAGCCATGCGCCGACGAGCCTGTCGCGGTCGTAGCGGCAGACCACGCGCTGGCTCGCGCTGTCGATCAGGGCATGCAGGGTATGATCCGCATTCCACTCGAAGAGGATATCGTTGCCGCAGGGTTCAGAGATGCGCTGAAGCAGCGACGGAGCATCATCCCGCAGCGGCGCATAGTGCCAGCGCTCGCCGCTGACGTCATACACCGACCAGCTGTCGTCAGAGTGATGTTCAAGCCAGTTTTTTTCGCTTTCGCAGTAGGTGCGCATCCCTTTCGGGACCTTCGGGAAGGCGACGTAATCGCCGGACGGCGCGCGCCACACCAGGCCGTCCTGGTAAGGCTCCAGGCGGCTTTCCCAGAACAGGCTCCAGCCGC